>NZ_JAGWDG010000023.1:0-41237 GCF_020658095.1 Clostridioides sp. ZZV14-6009 | reverse complement strand
CATCTTCCTCAACTAATATAGATACATAGTATCTATTAGATTTTTGACTTACTGTACCACTTTTAACTATTGAATTTATTGGTATATATACAAATTCTTTTAATCTTACCCACCCAAGAGTAGGTATTTTAACTCTATGCCTTTCAATAGTCCAATCAGTCTTATTATTCTTAGGGAAATATGCTTTTACATCTTGATTTTTCTTTTTCTTGAACTTAGGAAAGCCTTTAGCACCTTTAAAAAAGTCTTTAAAGGCTTTATCCCCATTCATAATAGCTTGTTTAGTAGCTTTAGAAGATACTTCTTTAATCCATTTCATATCTTGATTATTAGGTACATACTCGTTATTTATCCATTTAGAAAAGTCCATACCACTCACAAATTTTCCTTCTTTTTCATAAATCTCTTTACTATGAGCAATATAGAAGTTGTATATAAACCTTGATACACCAATAGTTTTGTGTATTTTAGATTTTTGTTCATCAGAGGGGTTAATCTCTATCTTGTATGCTCTTTTCAATATCTTCATCCTCTCTAATCTTTTTCTTGTATTTTTTTAATCCATATATGCGACAACTAAAAATATGAAGTATTGATATTATATCTTGAACTAATTCTTCCTGAGGTGAAAGACTTTCATTATTTACAACTATAATCTCTACATTGAATTTAGTTAAAAATCTTTCAAACCAATCATATCCGAAACGAATAAATCTATCTTTATGAGTTATGATAATTGTATTTACTTCATTAGTCATACAACTATCAATAAGTTTATTCCATTTTTTGCGATTATAATTTAACCCACTTCCATAATCCTCAATGACTTCATCTACTATTATTCCTTTAGAATTAGCATATTGTCTAAGAAATTCAACTTGATTTTTTAAATCATCTTTTTGATTAGAGGTTGAAACCCTTGTATAAATAACTACTTTTCTATTATCTGTTTCTTTATGTATTCCTGTATATTCTAGATATTGTTCATGAGTGTAATACCTTCTATTCGTAGGCGTTCTAAATGCCTTTAATTTACCATCATTATCCCATCTTTGCAGAGTTATAACTGACATATTTAATAATTCTGCAAATTCTTTAGGTTTATAATGTTTACTCATATAATCACACCTTTCTGTGATTATATTATACTATATTTGATTATATTTAAATATATTTTTATTTTCTAATTACAACTCCTTATTATATTAAATTATAGACAAACTAAAAATATTCTATTGATTTATATTATAATGTTTACTACTCAAATATTATAATATAAATCAATAGAATTTAATAGTAAGACATAAATAGAATGTTGTATAGAAATTTTGTATAAAGGATAAGATGAAGTATAGAAAATTTGTATATCCAATATTATGTATAAGCTGTAGAATTATTGAATAGAAAAAAGCTATATGATATACTTTTTAGGTGAAAACTAGATAAGATGGAGGGAAAAACGTGAAAAAAAGGTTATTAAGTTTACTATTATGTATAGCTATGATTGCGACATTATTAGTTGGGTGTTCAAACAACAATTCAAATGAAGCAAGTAATAAAGATGCTAATGCAGAAAAGGTTACAGCTGACCCAGTTGATACAACAAAAGTATTTGTATCTGCTAAGTGGGTAAAAAGTGTTATTGATGGAAATCAACCAGAGTCTAAAAATTATGTTATAGCAGAAGGCTCATGGGGAGCAACTGAACAAAATGAGGGCTACTTGAAACAGCATATACCAGGAGCTATTCATATTGATACAGACTCTTTAGAATATGATAATGATGAAGGAGTAAAAGACTTTGATAACTACAATATCAAACCAGCAGATGTAGTTGAAAAAGTATTACTTAGCAATGGAATTACATCAGATACAACTGTTATACTATATGGTTCTGATTCAGGAGTAGATAGAATAGCATTCATTTGTCTTTGGGCTGGTGTTAAAAATGTTAAAGTTATGGATGGAAGTATTGAAGCATGGAAAAATGCAAAATATGATGTAGAAAAAGGAGAAGTAGAGCCAAAACCTCAAAAAGAGTTTGGTGTAAAAGTTCCAGCACATCCAGAATATGTAATGGACATAAAAGATGTAGAAAATAAATTAAAAAATGACCCTAACTTTAGATTAGTAAGTATAAGAAGCTTAGAAGAGTTCTCTGGAAAAACGAGTGGATACAATTATATTGATAAAGCTGGAGAGCCAAAGGGTGCTGTATGGGGACGTGCAGGTACTGATGCAAGCAGTATGCAAGATTATATGAATGAAGATGGAAGTTATGTAGATTTTGATAAAGTATTAGGTTATTTTAAAGATATTGATGTAACAAAAGATACAAATACAGCATTTTATTGTGGAACTGGATGGAGAGCAACTATTCCTTGGTTAATGTGCTATGAAAATGGATGGAAAAACATCACTTTATTTGATGGTGGATGGTGGCAATGGCAAACACAACCTAATCTACCAGTACAAGTGGGAAATCCTAAAGATGGGGATGTTAAGTATACAACTGTAGGTGAATTATCAACTGATAAAGCTAAAAAATAATATAAAAAAAGAGGATATATTAATATAGTTTTTATAAGTAATAAGTTATATCCTATTAAAAAAAACTTGAAGTTTTATAAGTTTCAGTAAAGAATACAAGTTTCAATAGAGAATATGAATTTCAATAGAAAAGGGGCTGTTTCAAAATAAAAATTGTACTGCACCCAAATTGTTGGACCAAAAATCTAACGATTGGGGTGCAGTACAAAGCTAATTTTGAGACACCTCCTTTTTTATATTTTTTTGAGTTATGAGTAGTACTTATTTTCTGTATATATTTATCACAATATCAATATATATTTACTATGCTATCAATATATGTTTATTACAATACAAATATACATTTCTTATTATACCAACTTATACTATAGGATATTACTAAATAAGATTATTCTGTTTTAAGATAAATATTATTATAAATACCGTAATTATGGAAAATGCAGAAGTAAATACTACAATTTGTCCAGCTAACTCACTATCAGAATTCATCTGTTGAGCCATTGTAAATGAAGAAATAGCAGTTGGAGCAGATAACATTATCATAAGTGAGGCTAATTCTACATTTCTAAATCCAAGGAAAATGCTAATTGGTAAAAATATAGCAGGTATAAGAATAAGTTTTCCGCACACACCCAGTATAATTGGTCTTATATGTCCCTTTAGAGTAGAAAAGCTGAAAGAGCCTCCTAGAATTATAAGTGATAGAGGAGTAGCAATTTTAGAAATATCACCAATAGTTTTATGTAAAAATTCAGGGATTTTAATATTTAAAATAAGCATTATCAATCCTATTACAGAAGCGATTATAAGAGGATTTGTTAAAACACCTTTAATCATGTGCTTTATATTTATTTTACCTCCTCTAAAAATTTCAAGTATTACAACTGATAATACATTGAACATAGGAACAATAACTGCAATTAATAAAGATGTAACCCCAATATTTTTATCACCAAATAGTGAGATTGTTACAGGTATACCAAATATAACAAAGTTACTGCGAAAGATACCTTGTATTAATGCACCTCTTGTTTTATTATCTTTTTCAATTTTAGGTATAATAAAAACTAAGAGTAAAAAGATTGAAAAAATACTTATAACAGCTACAGCCATAAGTTTGAGGTTGAGAGAACCATTTAAATCCGTATTGTATATATTAAAAAATAATAATAATGGCAGGAAAGATTTGAAACAAACATTATTCATTTTATTTAAGGTATGTTCATCAAATAAACCTAATTTTTTCAGAGCATACCCAAGTGACATTGTGAGAAACAAAGGAAGAACGACATTTATAGATAGAATTAAATTTTCCAAAGTTTATTCTCCATAACTTGACAATTCGATTAAATTTCCATCAGGGTCTCTTAAGTAAATAGACTTCATTTTACCAAAGACTCCTGTACGTTCTACAATTCCTTGCTCAATTTGAATCCCATTTTGTTCTAAGTTTGTTTTTGTCATGTCAATATTAGTATTTATTTCAAAACACAAATCAGCGCTACCTGTTTGTACGTTTTTGCTGTGAGGTGAAAGTTCATGCCCTTTTAAATGGACATTTATTTTGAAATCTCCAGAGTAAAGTTCATATCTTTCATTTGTTTTCTTTAATGTAAAACCAAGTTTTTTATAAAAACTGATACAGTTTTCTATATTATTAGTAGTAATGACCACATGGTCTATTTTTTTTATCATAATAACTCCTCGAAATTTTATATAGATTTATTAACTATGTTGATATTTTCTTTTAATAAGCTGTAAAATAAGATTTAGTAAAATATAAGAAATAATTTAAAATTCATTGATTTAATAGTTAAACAAAATATAAGAAATAATCTGAAATTCATTGATTTAGTAGTTAAACAAAATATAAGAAATAATTTAAATCTATTGAATCAATAATTAATTAAAATAGAAAAATAATTTAATAACAATTAAGCTAATCATTAATTAAGTGAGACAAATTAATGATTAGCTATAGTAAATCTAATTAATTAGAATAACTTCCTTTAAGTGTAAATCTATCTAAAATATGTCCATCCATGGCTTCAAAAAGCTCATTCATATAAAATCCCTTTTCAAGATTAAGAGTAGTATCAAGTGCAAACACATGTATTTCATAAACATGTAGTCTATCTGGAGGAGCCATACCACCATAAACACTAGCTTCTAATCTACCAATATCACCTAATTTACTATGCCAACTAGTAGTTCCTTGAATAAAATCAGTAGCTGTTATGCTTTCATTTTCCTTTAGTTCATCTTTTGTTATATTTGCAGCTAGCCAATGTATCCATGCAAATCCACATACAGGAACTGAATCTTTGTCCTCTAAAAATACAGCAAAGGATACTGTATGCTCTGGAGCATCTTCAAATTTTAGAGGTAATGAATATGTAGGCATACCACCTTTATTAAATTGATTTCCTCTTTTCCCATATTTATCTTCTATAACACCATTTACTATACCTGTACTAGTTACTTTCACAATAATTTACCTCCTAAATATATAATAAATTAATAAAAATTTTCTGTAAGTTTATTATATACTAGTTGTAAATAATGGTAAATTACTTACTTTTTTGTGTGTATTAGTTTATTATAAAATCCCTTTTTCCTCAAGAATATCTTCCATACCATTCTCTAGCATAAAATTAATTCCTATATCTTGCATTATAGCTAAAGCATCTAACATCTGCTTTCCACGAATAGGTGTAAGTGAATATTCAACTTTAAGTGGATATCCTTCATATGTCTTTTTATCAACCAGCCCAAATTCAATCAATTCTTTAAGTTGTTCAAGCAACATTTTTTGGTTGATTCCATTAATCTCTTTTTCTAGTTTTGATAGAGAAGTTGGACCTATACGTAATCTCCATAATATAATAGACTTCCATTTACCTTTTATCATATCATGTGTTAGTTCTAATGGACATGTATATTTTTCACGAAGCTTCAAGTATAGTCACCTCCAATTTATTTTGCAAAAATACGTTTTGAAGCAATATTATATACAAGCTCAACTTTTTTATTTGAAACATCCCATGAGTTTAATTCGTTTTTTACTAAATCTGGATGTTTTTTGCTTATGTCTCTGAGAGCATTTCCAACAGATTTTCTTAAGTATTCACTGTCATCATCTTTCAAACTAGAAAGCAATGATATAGCTACAGTGGGGTTGGTTTTAAAATAGTCTCGGATAGTCCAAACTCTAAGACCCTCTGTCACAGCTCTCTTTATATTTGGATTGTCAGAACTTAACCATTCTTTTATCACAGGAAGTGATTTATCATATCCAACTTCACTACAATAATAATCAAATGATTTAGCTAATATTTCTTGTACTCTCCAGTTTTCATCTTTACTCACATTGTTTTTTAAAAATAATAAGGCTTCAGAAATATGTATTGATATAAAGCCTAATATAAACACTGCTAATTCTCTTACTTGATAGTATTCTGATCTATATAAGTAAATTGATAGATAATAACACTTCTTTGAGTCATTATTTTTCACAATTTTTTTAGCAATGTTTTCAATTTCTTTAAAACCATTTTCTATGGTAATAATTTTTGCAATTACTTCTTCCAAGTATATCTCCTCCAATAAGTAGATTAGTTTAAATTTAATACATTATTCATAATAAAAAAATTTATTTAATTTAGATAAAATAAAGACTTGTCAAAAAACGTTTGCAAGCCCTTAATATTAGAATAAATAAAAAACAATAAAAAATCAACCTAATTTAACATATAAATTTACTTTTATTATGAGTTTTATATTATAAGAAGCTATATTTAAAAAATTAATTGAGTTATATAAATTTAACTTAATTTGCGTATACTAATATAATAAATTATTATATAGTAATACTTAGATGGAATGAATATTTTACCAATTCTATATGATGGTGTATAATTAGGTGATAAAGCAGATGTAATAAGGATATTTTGAGTAAATTACAATTGTGCTTATGATGACTTAAACTATTATTATAGAATTATCATAACTTTTTTAAAGCTTTATTAAGATAATTTCAATTAATATAAAAATATATAATAATTGATTTAACTTGAAACAATAATAAAAGAATATAAAAGACGGTGTGTGAAGATATATGAAAGGTAATATAGAAGATATACAAAGGGTAATATAATAGAAAACTAAAAAAATAATATAACAAGAGAGTAAAATAGGAGGAAAAAATGATACCAGGACTTAAAGAGAGTTTGTTAGGATTAATAAACGAAAGTGCATATAATCCTCTAAAAAAGGAAGAATTAGCAGAAATTTTTGATATACATTCATCAGAAATGCCGATGTTCTATAATTTTTTAGAAGAATTAGAGGAAGATGGCTATATATGTTTTACTAAGAAAGGTAAAATGATATCACCAAATCAAATGGGATATTTTGTTGGTAAATTTACAGCACATAAAAAAGGCTTTGGATTTGTAGAATCTGATGTTGAATACACACAAGATTTATTTATCTCAAGTGACAATATAAATGGAGCTATGCATAATGATAGAGTTATGGCAGAGATAGTTGTACCTGCAACTGAAGAAAAAAGAGCAGAAGGAAGAATAATAAAAATTATAAAGAGGGAAATAACTAAAATAGTAGGTACTTTTCAATCAAGTAAAACTTTTGGGTTTGTAACACCAGACAATAAAAAATTTACTAAGGATATATATATACCTAAAAGATATTTTAGTGGAGCAGTAGATAATGATAAGGTAGTTTGTGAAATTACAGTATGGCCACAAGAAGATAGAAAACCAGAAGGAAAGATTATAGAAATACTGGGTCAAAAAGGCGAAAGAGGAGTAGAAATAGACTCTATAATAAGAGAACATGGTCTTCCAGAAGAATTTCCTAAGAAGGTATTGCAAGAAGCAGAAGCTGTAGCTGTTGAAATTCCAGAAGAAGAGGTAAAAAGAAGAAGAGATTTAAGAGATTTAAACATATTTACTATAGATGGAGATGACGCAAAAGATTTAGATGATGCTATATCAATAGAGGTATTATCTAATGGAAACTTTAAATTAGGAGTTCATATAGCTGATGTTACACATTATGTAAGAGAAAAAAATAAATTAGATAAAGAAGCTTTAAAAAGGGCTACATCTGTGTACTTAGTAGATAAAGTAATTCCAATGTTGCCAAAGACTCTTTCTAATGGAGTGTGTAGTTTAAATCCATTTGAAGACAAATTAACTCTTTCTATATTTATGGAAATAGACCATAAGGGAAATGTAGTTAAGCATGAAATATGTGAATCTATAATAAATTCAAAAGCTAGAATGACTTATACAGAAGTATCTGATATATTAGAAAAAGATGATGAAAAGCTTAAAAAGACTTTTGAACATGTTGTAGATGATTTTAAGAACTCTGAAACTTTGGCTAGAATTCTTATGTCAAGAAGAGAAAAAAGAGGGGCTATAGACTTTAACTTCCCAGAAGCAAAGATAATTCTAAATGGAAATGGAGAAGTTGCAGATATAAAACCATATGAAAGAAGAATTTCTAATAAAATAATAGAAGAGTTTATGCTTATAAGTAATGAAACAATTGCTGAACATTTTTACTGGATGGGTATACCATTTGTGTATAGAATACATGAAACACCATCTTTAGAAAAAATGGAAGAATTGAGTAAGTTTATATCTACATTTGGATATACAATAAAAGGTGATAAGGAAGAAGTACATCCAAAGGCATTACAAGGAATAATAGAGAAGATAAAAGGCAAAACAGAAGAGGGAGCAATCAGTACCATAATGCTTCGTTCTTTAAAACAGGCTAAGTATTCACCAGAATGTAGTGGTCACTTTGGGTTAGCAGCTAAATTCTATTGTCATTTTACGTCACCAATAAGAAGATATCCTGACCTTCAAATTCATAGAATAATAAAAGAGTCTTTAAATAATAAGATAAATGGAAAGAGACAAGAGCAACTTACTACTATAGTGGATTATGCATCTGTTCAATCATCTGAAAAAGAAAGAAAAGCAGAATTGGCTGAAAGAGATGTACATGACTTCTATAAGGCTCTTTACATGAAGGATAAAGTTGGTCAAGAGTTTGAAGGTGTTGTATCTAGTGTGACTTCATTTGGAATATTTGTTGAGCTAGGTAATACTATAGAAGGATTGATAAGACTTGCAAATATGAATGACGACTATTATATCTATGATGAAAGTTCTTATAGTGTGTTAGGTGAGAGAACTAAGAAGTCATATAAAATAGGTGACCTTGTTAAGATAAAGGTTGAAGGTGTAAATGTAGATTTTAAAGAAATTGACTTTGAGATAGTTGAAAAGATTGAAGAATAAATAAAATATAAAGAATAAGGTTTAATATTTGACAGTAAGAGTACACAGGGAAAATTAATATCCTAAAATAAGAAAATACAGAAATATTTAAAAGTAGACATGAGAATTTGTAGTGTTTATAGTATGACTAAATGTAGAATCTTTGATAAAAAGTAGATGTTTACAATATTTAGCGAAAAGTATATATTAAAAAAATAGATTTTTTAATAGGAAATAAGTGTATCATTCAGAACTTGAGATACACTTATTTTTTATTTTATATAATTTATATAATTTTGACACTACAACACATGTATTTTACACAAAAGATAGAACTAATTGATGTAATCTTTGTGTATGTGTGCGTAATAAAATTCTTTGGTTACACATCAGAAATATTACCTTACACACACTTTAATTTTTAAGAAGTAATGATATTTTTATAAGTAGCTTTTCTTTTCAATACTCTTTGCTATGAGTTGAAATTATAAAAATACTACTTAGGAGGTAAGTAATTATGGGCATGCAATTCAGTTTACTCTGACTGGTTGTCATTTTGGGGGAGATGATGATAATATCTTTAGACACTTCAATTATTTTTAAATCACTATAGTACAGAAGTCATTAGTATATAAGCACATTTATTTTATTTATTAAGAGAAATTAAAATCTTTAGAAAAAATTTAGAAATTTCTAAATAATATCTTAAGTTTTAGAATCTATTATGGAAATATAATGAAATATAATAAAAAATTCATAAAAATAAAATACTATAAAATGATTTGTGGGGGTGTACTTATATATGGAAATGAAAATATCAGTGTCTAATCTCAGCAAGAGGTTTGGTTCAAAAATGGCTCTTGAAAATGTAAGCATTGAAATTGATAGTGGAATGTTTGGACTTTTGGGAAGAAATGGAGCAGGAAAAACAACATTTATGCGAATTCTAGCTACTTTGTTATCAAAGACAGATGGTTCAATAGATATGTGTGGGATTCCTATAGAAAAAACGAAAGAAATTAGAAATATGGTTGGTTACCTTCCTCAAGATTTTTCAATGTATCCTAATATGACAGTGTATGGAGCAATGGATTATCTAGCTGTTTTATCAAATATACCATCAGGAAAAAGAAGAAAAATTATCAATAAGTTATTAAGCAAAGTAAATCTAACTAATTATCAAAGAGTAAAAGTAAAATCTTTATCTGGAGGTATGAATAGAAGACTTGGAATTGCACAAGCGCTGATTCACAATCCTAAAATTTTAATCGTAGATGAACCAACAGCAGGACTTGACCCAGAAGAACGTATACGATTTAGAAATTTATTATGTGAGATTGCCAATGATAGAATAGTTATATTATCAACACATATTGTAGGGGATATAGAGGCAACGTGTGAAAATATAGCTATATTAGATAATGGAAAAGTCATATATAATGGTACAACTGAGGCATTATCAAAACTTGCTGATGGAAAAGTATATAGTGTTGAAGTAGATAAAAAAGACATTGAAAATATAAAAAATAGATTTGTAGTTATAGGTATGTTGACTCAAGGTGGAAAAGCTACACTTAGAATCATATCAAAAGACAAACCTTTTGAAACAGCAGTAGAATGTAATCCGACTATTGAAGATGGCTATATGCTTATGATGGGAGGAGATAAGATATGAATCTATTTATAAAAGAGTGTAAAAACATATTAAAAAGCACAGTTTATTATGTTTTTATTGTAGTATTGGTAGTTTTCTATATTTCGCAACTTGGAAGTTCAGTTTCAGAAGACGCAAGCAAAAATATTCCTAATGATGGAAATCCATTGGTTGCACCTCAAAGGGTAGAAAATATTGATGAATACTACCTAAAGAACAACCAGTATCCATATGGTCAAAAAGAATCTTTGAAGTCTGATAAAGTGATTCCAAGTGCAACTATAAGTTTGATTAGAGAATATCAAGCAAATTCATATACAACATATCCAATGGGAATTATTAAGCATATAAAATTAAATGAAAGTAAGACCCAAACTATAGAGAAGTATATTGAGGAGATAACTGGTAACAGTATTGACAAAGTAAACTCAATTTGGAAAAGTGAGGAAAATATAGAAGTAAATACTTCTAAATTATCATTTGAAAGATTTCAAGAAGTAATGCAAAGTGTAGATGAAATTTTAGGTGGTGGGTCTGCGTATTCTATTGATAAATTACAAAGATTTGGTATGATTCCAGTTACTTATGAAGAAGCTATGCAAGATTATAACTATACAATACAAAAAGATAAAGTAACTAACGGCTATGCAAGAATTTTTTGTGACTATATAGGTATAATTTTAAGTATATTTCCAGTATTCGTAGCAGTCTTTATGTCAATGAAAGATAGACGTTCAAGAATGATCGAAATTGTCTACTCAAAACAAGCATCAACATCTAAAATAATTTTATCAAGATATTTTGCTCTTGTATTTATGATGATGTTGCCAGTTTTAATTTTAGGAATAAAAGAATTGCTTCCTTTAATTTCATTTGCTAAAGATGAAGGTATTTCTATTGATAATTTAGCATTTGTAAAATATACACTGTGGTGGTTGTTACCAACCCTTATGATAGTTACAGCTGTAGGAGTGAGTCTGACTGTATTAACAGACACACCAGTAGCAATTATTGTTCAATTAATTTGGTGGTTTTACAGTATAAACTCTATAGGTCTTGAAGGAGATTATCCATCAATGGGACTAATGATAAGACATAATAATGTACTAAATGGAACTATTATAGCAGAAAACTTTAATTCTATTATGAGTAATAGACTTTTAATGGGATTAGGAGCTTTAATAATTGTCTTTTTAACTACATTCTTATATGAACAAAAAAGAAGGGGGAATCTTAATGTTGGTTCAAAGTTTTCAAAATTATTTAGTTTTAATAAAAGAAAACTTCAAATTAAGCACTCTAATTAATCTAATATGTTCAATTGGGATGTTATGTTTGATTCCATTTATACAAGGGGTAGCAAATTTAGATAGTGTTTCAGCAGCTATATGTCTTGAAAACTATGTTGTAATAGTGGGAATAATAATGCTAGTTCCTACATTTTACTTAGAGCAATCAAAGGAAATTGATGAGATAGTATCATCAAAATCAGTATCTCAAGTAGTTATACAATTAATAAGAATAATAATGTCAATTATAAGTATGCTTGTGTTAATTACTGGATTTGTTCTGGTTTTAAAACATCTTGGAGGCAATTTCCCTATATTTAAATATATTGTGGGGAGTTTTGCATCAGCTATGTTTATCGGAAGTTTAGGTATGTTATTTTCAAACTTATTTAATAATACTATTATAGGATATATGGTATCTATAGGATATTTAATTTTAAATATGATGACTAGAGATAAGTACGTCGGAAATTTCTTTATAATGTCTATGAGTCGAGGTAGCTTTGATGAAAAGTATTGGTTGATATGTGGAAGTATTGTGTTGATAATTGTGTCTCTTTTGATAAAGCCAATAAAAAGAAAGATTGGTTAGTTAGATTAAAATTGTTTACTGTAGGCAAATTAAATAGAGTAATATAAAAGTTGTTTATTGCAGGTAAACTAAGTATACTAATATAAAAATTGTTTATTGTAGTAAAACTAAATAGATTAATAATAGGCATTTTTAGGTTAATAATTAGAACTATAATAAAAGTTATTAGATTTATAATATATGCTATCAATAATTTTATGTAATATGGATTTATTGATAATTGAATGCAGATAAGATTTGAATTAGTGCATTAGGTAAAATAAATATATCTTTAAATATGAATTTATATTTATAAAAGAGGCTATTAGTAGATTTGAGGCTGTAAGTAGATTTGTGTAGAAACAAATTTACCTACAGCCTTTTTATATTTACACTGATATCTTTATATTATAAAATATATCTATTTACTAAATTTTATCTAAAGATGTCAAAAGTATATTTTATATTAACTTTATATGAATGGGTTTATAAAATTTTCATAAAATTTCTATTTTTGCTTAGAAACCTTATTATTCATATTATCATTAGTAGGCATGGCTCCAAAGCTTAGTTTTTCGTACATTACTTGAGTAGGAGCTAACCAAACTGTACCATTTCCAGTAAATGTATTTAAGAAACCTTCACCATTTAAAGCAGAACCAATTAAAGATTTATCTGACTTTGTAACAGAAAAATTAACTCCAGATGTTCTTGCTATTGCAAAGTTACCATCTACTTTTAATTCTTCTCCATTACTCAATTCATACTCTATAATTTCACTTTGAGGTACAACACATTCTAGAACAACTACACCAGTACCACTTAACTCTATTTGGAAGAAACCTTCACCACCAAGTAAAGCAGAAGAGAAGTTTTTTTGTGTAAATGCCTTTACTTCTATAGTGTCAGAGCAACAATAGAACAGACCTTTATCGACGATTATAGAATCATTATCAAGGTTCATAAATAAATAATGTCTAAAAGAAGGCTCTAAATAAACTTCGCCAGTACCTTTATATGTAGGTTTCATCATTGACTCATTAGTAAGTGCCCCTGATATTCCTTTCTTGAAAAGACCTCCAACACCACCAATTTTAGTTTCAGAAGATATCTTTCCTTTATAATAGTACAATGCACCAGCTTCTGTTTTTATTGATGAGTTATTTAATTTTATCTTAATTTGTCTAGCTTTCAAGCCAGCCTCTCTAGCAAAATATAATCCCATTGCCATCATTGGGCTAGAAGCTCCTTCAAGTTTTTCAAATTCTAATATTTCAAATTCACTTCGACCATCTGATGTATTTTCTAAAATTTTTACTTTTTTGCTTAAATCCATACAAATTTCTCCCTACTATATTAAAATTTATCTCTAAAATATTATAAGATATAACTATATATTACATTTTTTTTGGAAAATTGGCTACTTTATCATCAAAGTTTTACATAGATATTAAGAAATTTTAAGAATATTTATAATTGAAGTATACTATTTGAGTATGTATTTTGAGTAGTATTTATAATTTGTGGGTATTATATTTTATGAGAGTGTTAAAAGCTAAAAGCGAAAAATAGGTATTGGAGTATTAAAATTTTTGTTTTGAGTTTGATAGATTATTTTTAGTAATTGATTTTGATTTTGCACTAAATATAGTTGATGCAATTTCCTACAATATATTGTTACATTATTTATCATATCTTGTTCAATTAGTTTAATGTATGTGTTGTCATATTGACTAAAGGTCTTTAATATGTTATCATACAGGGTAGTCAAAAGATTTATATATATGAAATATTTAGCAAATTCTTAGTGTGTATTAAAGAAATTTCTAGCAAAGAAGGTGAGATTTATATGGCTGGTAAAAAAATATTAGCAACAAACAAAAGAGCAAGACATGAATATTTTATAGAGGAAACATATGAATGTGGAATTGAATTAAAAGGAACAGAAGTAAAATCAATAAGACAAGGTAAAGTTAACCTAAGTGATGGATTTGCATCTGTAGATAACAGTGAAGTATTTTTAAAACAAGTTCATATAAGTCCATATGAGCAAGGAAATATATTTAATGTTGACCCTCTAAGAGTGAGAAAATTATTGCTTCACAAGCATGAGATAAGAAAGCTTATTGGAGCAACTACTATAAAGGGGTATTCACTTATACCACTTAGTTTATATTTAAAAAATGGTAAAGTTAAAGTAGAGATTGCTTTAGCGAAAGGTAAGAAGTTATATGATAAGCGTCAAGATATGGCTAAGAAAGATGCCCAAAGACGTATAGAAAGAGAAATGACAGGGAAATATTAAACTAGTTAAAATTGTATTTTTTAGAATAAAATTCTTTATTATCTAGAACATAACATTGATTTTTATTCTTAAAAGTATTATATTATATATACATTAAAAATTTAATAAAAATGGTGATAAAGTTTGCGAAGAGTCTAATGGACTATAAACTACTCAAGGGGGCGTAAAGGTTTCGACGTGGGTTTGGAACTTGAGGCTGCGTGTCGTGTTACTCTGGGTCACGTAAAAACTGGGGAACTTTAAAATAAACGCAGACGATAATTTCGCGATAGCAGCCTAGTTGCTGCTCGTCCCTCTTAGCCCTCCTGCCGGCTAAGACTGGACGTCATTATGCAGGGAACTACTTTGAGGGTGTCTCGACTTAGGGTAGATTAATTGGGACTGGCTAAGCATAGAGCCTGCCACTTGGCGTTATGTGAGGCGAGATACTAGTAAAGTTGGCTACACATGTAGATGCAGCGAGGAAAAGATTTGCGGACAGGGGTTCGACTCCCCTCGTCTCCACCAATTTTGAAAAAAGAATGATGAAATACTTGGAAATACTAGTCTTTATTGACTGGTATTTTTTATTTTGGAGATAAAATCCACCAACCGTACCCCAACCACAGAAAAAGAGGTTTTTTTGAGGGTATATTGGGGTGCATTTAGGTTGTATAAAAAGTCTTTATTTGTTTATTATGATAATAGGTAACATAGAATTTTGATATCTACTTTATGATATAATATTTTTATAAATGTAAGACAGTTTAAGTTGTTAATTAGTAAAAATATATATTATATAAGTTTGATAGGAGTTGAGATTTGTAATGGATGAAAGAAAACTAGAATTTTCTATTTTTTGCATTGAAGCTTTAGCAGAAAAATTGAATATAGATTCAGAAGGAGTTTATAAACTTCTTAAACATGATACTGATATTTTAGATGACTATATAATACCTTGCTATGAAGTACTACATTCTCAAAGTAAAGGTTACATAGTGGAAGATTTAATGCAAGTACTTAAAGAAAAGGGTGTGATATAATGATTGTATATCATGGTTCATATTGTGTGGTAAAAGTGCCTAATATTACCTTTTCAAGAGATTCTTTAGATTTTGGAAAAGGATTCTATGTAACCAGTATAAAGACACAAGCAATTAACTGGACAGAGCGTTTTAAAAAAAGAGGTAAAAAAGCATATTTAAATAGTTATTCTTTAGATATTGATAAATTAAAAGAAAACTGCAAGGTAAAAATTTTCAATAGTTATAATTTAGAATGGCTTGATTTTATAATAGAATGTAGAAATATGAGTGATATATATATGAAATATGACATTATAATAGGTGGTATTGCTGATGATAAGATTTACAATACAATAGAACTGTACCAGGATAATCTTATTGAAAAAGATGAAGCTTTAAAAAGATTAAAATACTATAAACCAAATGAACAAATATGTATAACCAATCAAAATGTAATAGATAAATATTTAAAGTTTAGGTATGAAGAGGAGGTATAGTGATTATGGAAGCAAATAAAACATTATTACAAATACTATATAAAAAAATCATATTAGAATTTTCCAAACAAACAGGTAAGAGCTTGGAAGAAAGTATGGATTATTTATATACTTCTGAAACATATAAACTTATAAGTGAGGGTGTATCAGATATGCACTGTAAGGGTCATATATACTTGGCTCAAGAATTAATGTTAGAAAATGGATTAATGTACCATAAAGGCTACCCAAGATAAATAGTTAAAAAACTAGATACGAATTAAGGATACAAGATAATATAAAATTAATTTGTATCCTTATTTTGATTTTGTAATTAACTATATGAAATTATAATATTTATATGTATTTGATTTTTACAATGAAAATATTTTATCCAACTTTTCTACAGCTTCAATCTTTTTATCTTCCATAACTTGAGTATATATATTTAAAGTTATTGATATATCATAATGACCCATTAAAACTTGTACAGTTTTAGGAGGGACATCATTTTCAAAAAGTCTAGTTGCATAAGTTTTCCTAAGACCATGAAACTTTATAGGTTCTATATCTAAGCTGTTTAATATAGATTTTAAATTCCTTAAAGGTCTTTTATCATCTATAGGAATACCTAATTCATTGCAAAATACATAATTATCATTTCTATATAATTCTCCAGCTTTTAATATATCTGTATTTTGATTTACTTTATGCTCTTTCAATTTATTTAAAACATCTTTTGGAATAGGTACAGTTCTGTAAGAATTTGATGTCTTTGGCTCTTGCTCTAATATTTTAAGCTCTCTATTTCCAGTTTTATCTATAAAATATGTTCTTTGAAGAGTTCTTTTAACTTTTAAATTAGACTTTTTAAAATCAATATCAAACCATTTAAGTCCTAATAATTCTCCTAATCTAAGTCCAGTACCAAGAGCAACCAAAAACAATACTTCTAATTTATGTCCATCTATAGCTTTTATAAAATTCTTTTGTTGTTCAAGAGTCAATATTTCAAGCTTATTTTCCTTTTTCTCAACTGGTATATTTACCATAGTACAATAGTTACGTTGTATAAGACCTTGTTTTTCAGCTTCTGATAAGCAGGTTTTTAGTTTAGTGTTTATTTGTCTTATAGTAGGTATACTTTTATTGGAATCAAGCAATCTATTGTAATATTTTTGTATGTGAGATACTCTTAAGTCCTTTAACTTAACATTACCTAAATCAGTATCTTTAATATAATTACGATAGATGCTTTCATATCTTTCAAATGACTTGGGTTTTAAATCTTTTATTCTATATTCAAACAACCAATTGTAAAACCAATGCTCTAAAGTTATTTTATCATCTGAAATATCAGAGCTTAAATAATATTGTTTTTTATAAGCATCAAGTTTATCTTTAACTTCCTTTTGAGTCTTACCATAAAATTCTTTTCTTATCGGTTTTCCATCTTCATTATAGCCAATCATTATACGAGAACGCCAACCATCTTTATATTTTCCGATAGAGCCTTCTCCATTAGCTCTTTTAGTTGCCATTTTTAAACAGCTCCTTATATGATTTATAGTTATATCCATCAAAGAATGTAATACATTTCTCTAATAAGAATTTTATAACTTCATCAGCTTCTAGTGTTTCATAGAAGTTTAGCATTAATGTGTTGTATTCTTGTTTATGTTTAGCTGGTATTGACAGAACTCCTATATCATTACTTATAAGTATTAGGTTTGAGGTAAGTCTAGCAGTTCTTTTGTTGCCATCATAGAAGAATTGACAATAGGACAACCATAAATTTATTATTATAGCCTTTTCTAAGGGGTTAGTTATTTTATCTATGATACTTATGTCACTTACAAATAAATCATTTAATAGAGTGGCTTCTATGCACTCATATTGGGTAGTACCAGCTATTCCTATATTACCATTTCTAAAATCTCCAACGATTAGAGCTTCATCTTTTGCAACTATTTTATGTATAGAGCAAATTGTATCTTTATTTAAAGATAAGTTTTCTTTGTTACTTAATTTTATTACATAATCCCATGATGATTTTATATTTAATATTTGATTTTGGTCGCTTAATTTATGTCCACCTACTGTTATACCATCAAGTAATGTTTGTACTTCTGGGAATGTGAAGGGGTTATTTTCTAGGTTACCCATATCATATACAAATTCACTTATCATTCTTTTAATGTATGTTAAAGTATATTTTTTATCTCCATGAGGTAGATTAGTAGGGAATTTATGTGTGTATTTTGGTATATATGATTTATTCATGATTTTAGCTCCTTTCATATCTAATTTTTATTTATTAACTATGAATGTATAAAAGTTAATAGGTAAATTCATATTTTAAAAATGTGCAATACTAATATTCTTCATCCTCATCTTCAATAAGGCCATTAGAGTTTTCTTGTATAAAATTTTCAACAAGACCATTTATCACCCAATTTAGATTTTTGGAGAAGTCTTTGAAGTCAGAGAAGTTTAAGCTAATTGGTTTTATTGTATCTGCATTATCTGCAATTTCAAACTTTGTCTTATAATCTGTTTTTACATCATAACCATAATTTTTTAATATATGAATTACTAAATCAAATTCTGACTTATCTATATAATAAGAAACTGGAGTATTATCTATGTTAATATCTTTATTTATAAAATCAATAAGAAAGTTATCTATAATATATCCAGTCTGGGGATTTCTATAGAGGATTGTTTGGTTATCTATTTTTATCTCTTCTAATGGAAATCCAAATAAGTCTTCAATCTTAGTATAAGTAGCAAGTGCTATTTTTTTTAATATTTCAATTCTAGGCATTTTTGTTCCATTCTCATAATTTATAATTTCATTTTCAGAACAATTTATTTTTTCTGAGAGTTCTTTGAGAGATATATTATTTATATTTCTAAATTTGCTTATATTATTTCCGATGAGTTTTGCTGAGTAATTATCAAATGTTTTTACAACTAAATCCAATTCTTTTAAATTAGTATAATTATTTGTTGAAGTATCTAAATCACTTTCATCAATAATAAGCCTATTTATAGGAATTGATAATGCAGTAGATATTTTTTTTATCATATCTAAACTAGGCTTTCTTTGGCCTTGCTCATATTTAGCTACAGCATAAACTGAGCAACCAAGCTTATTAGCTAACTCATCCCTTGACATATTTATAGATTTTCTATATTGTTTAATCTTTTTTCCAATTGTATTATTTATCATAATTTCACCTCAAATACATTATAGCACTAAATGGTTTTATTGATACACTTAAATATATTGACAATACACCAAATGGGTGCTAGAATATTTTGTAGAAATGAGAATACACAAAATGGGTATGAAAGAAAGGAGGAAATCAATGAAACTCAAATTAAAAAGAATTGAAAAAGGTATAAAGCAATATGAATTGGCTGAAAAAGTTGGCATCTCAAGATATTATTTATCCTCTTTAGAAAGAGGTAAATCAAAGAATCCAAGTAATATGTTGATGTTAAAATTGGCTCAAGAACTAGATACAAGTGTAGAAGATTTATTTTTTGATAAGGAGGAATGATGTATGGCAGATACAAATAATTTAGAAGTTCTTAAAACACTACAAGCTACATTGAATATACTTGTCAAACAAGAACAAGAAGCACAAGAAAGGTCAAAAGGGTACAAAGAGATACAGACATATAGAAGAGATAAAGCTCAACTTATCACATGTAAAGAAGCTTCTAAAATTTATCCCATAGGGGAATCAAAATTTAGACAGTTATGTCATTCTAAAAATAAAGGATTTCCTTGTATATGGATAGATAATAGAGTGTATATAATAAAAAATAAACTAGATGATTGGTTTATTGAAAATGCAAATGGCATAAAATTATAGGTTTAAGTGGGTGATAGTACTTGAGTAATCTAGGTTGGATAAAGCTTCATAGAAAGATAAAAGAAAGCCCACTATATAAAGATTGTAATTCCAAACAAAGAGATATACTCATAAACCTATTACTGTCAGTTAATCATAAGCCTAATAAATGGGTTTATGGAGGTAAAGAATATGAAGTTAAATCTGGACAGTTAATAACATCTTTGGAAAGTATAGCAAATATGTGTTCAAAAGATGTAAGTATTCAGAATGTAAGAACTGCTTTAAAGAAATTTGAAAGATATGGATTTCTAACAAATGAATCAACAAACAAAAATAGGCTTATAACTATTGAAAACTGGGAGCTATATCAATCTAATGAAGAAAATCAACAGACTAATCAACATGCAATTAACAAGCAACTAACAACTAACAAGAATGTAAATAATGAAAAAAGTAAAATATACAGTGAAATTATAGAAAAATTCAATATTACTTGTACAGAACTATCAAAAGTAAAGAAACTTACAGAAGCTAGAAAAAAAGTAATTAATGCTAGGATAAAAGAATATGATAAAGAGACTGTATTAGAAATTATTCATATAGTTAGTAAAACTAGCTTTTTAAATGGAAGCAATGAAAAAGGTTGGAAGGCAAGTTTTGATTGGATAATGAGCCCAAATAATTTTATTAAGATATTAGAAGGCAATTATCAAGATAAATCAATTAATGTCAAAGTAGATGCAGAGGCATATAGTCCAGATGATTCACAATTAAAGTGGTAGGGAGTATATATTATGGATAATATGAGTAATTTAGTTAAGAACACAGAAGCAGAACAATCTATATTAGGTAGTATTTTACTAGATTCGAGGAAAATAGAAGAGATTGAAATATTAATAAGTGAAGATATGTTTTATCATCAAGAACACAAACATATATTCAATTCAGTGAAAGATATACATAAAAGGGATGAGCCTATAGATATAATAACTCTTACAGAAGATTTGAATAAAAAGGGGCTTATAGATTATGTTGGAGGTATAAGTTATTTGACAAAACTATCAACAATAGTTCCAACTATAGGTAATGTATCTCATTATATTGATATAGTTATTGAAAAATATAAAAATAGAAATATAATTGATAAATTTAATAAATTCAAATTAGGTGAAATAGATGATAATACACTTATATATCAATTAGAAAAATACATTAATGAAGTCAATCAGAAATTGGTTAAGAAGGATTCTAGTATAACAGCTATATCAGAAAGAGCCTTTGAATACATAAATGATGAAATTGAAGAAGGTATTAATATAGGAATAAAATTTTTAGATGAAACTATTGGAGGTCTATATAGTGGTGAATTAATTACAATAGCGGCCAAAAGTGGAAGAGGAAAAACAGCACTAGCCTTACAGATAATGAGAAATGTGGTATTTCAAGGTAAAAAAGTACTTTTTATAAGTGGTGAAATGAGTGATATACAAATTTTGTTTAGAAACATAGCTTCTTTAACTGGAATATCAGTTGTAAAAATGAAGAATAGAAATCTAAATGAAGAAGAAATAATTAAATACATAAATGCTTTAAGTACTTTAAATCAGGAGAATAATCTCTATATTAATGATTCAGTGAATACAATATCAGGAATTAAGAGGGAAATAAAAAGTATTAAACCAGATGTTGTTATAATTGATTATCTTCAGATTTTGGATTACGAAGGTAAAGAAGTTGGAGAAGCTAAGTTTGCTGATTTATCAAGGCAAATAAAAAAGATTACTTTAGATTTTAATATTCCAATTATACAGTTGGCTCAATTGAATGATGAGTTGAAGGATGAAAGACCAAAAGGTGATAGAGTAATGAGAAGTTCAAAACAAATATATATGGACTCTAATTCAGTCATATATATTCATAGACCTACAGAGAAAGAGGCTCTTGATTATTGTAAGACAATGGGAATAGAGGATATAAAAGAATTAAGACGTAGAGAAAAAGGTTTTGGAGCTAGTTTAAGTGAGATTATAGTTGCTAAAAATAGAGATGGAGAATCAGGTTTTAGACCTTATTGGTATATAGGAGGTTTGTTTTCTTTTAAGGAATGTAAGAAGGTATGAAAAAATATAATTTATTAAGTGATATATAAACTATTGTTTAAGGAGTGTTAGAAGAAAAGTATATAATCCTTAATTGTATGCAATAAATATTTAAAATATATAGTATTTAGATTGAAAAATTTATTAGAAAAAGGTAGTTGCCATATAAATATAACAACTACCTTTATAAATTAGGTACTTAATGTACACTAACCTACACAAGTTAAGTATATATTAAGTACCAGATGAAAGTCAAGGAGGTACTAAAATGTATGATGAAATTATAGAAATATATTTTAATTATTGGATAAATGAACATATATACAAAGATATTTTAGAAAAAGATAAGTATTATATTGAAAATTGGAAAGAAATTAGAGATATTAATGAATTAATAGAGAATGGATTATTAGAAGAAAATAGAATACATGCATTAATAAAATTAAATGATTTATTTAATTCATTGATAGAATTTGAAAGAGAGCTTAGTTATAAATTTGGATTTCAAGCAGGAGCAAAATTTACAATTGAGTTGTTGAAGTAATTAATTTGTATATTCCAGTAGAATAATTAAATCACAAATTGAGTTTATTAATAATCGTACTGTGATATTTTAAATTAAATAGATTTTAATTATGTTGTTTAAAATAAATATATTTTGTAAAGGAGGGCATAAATATGTCCTCTATAATTTTTTATTCAATCAATTATATTTTAGGTTTTGTGTGTTTAGGTGAATAACATATTTTGATAATAAACATATGATACAATAATTTTATTAAAGTTTAAAATAATAACTCGAGGAAGATAATATGACAATACTTAATCTAGAACCTAATGAGAAAAAAAGGGTGTTTAATAAATATATATCAGAGCAAATAAATAAAGTAGTTTGCAAGTATTTATTTAAGAAAAATATGAGTAATAGAAAGAGACACTATATTTATCATCAAAACAAAGTAAAAGGTATTAATCAACAGGTATATTATATTGTTTGAGTATAAATAAAAATTACAAAAGTAATAAAATAGTGTTAGTCTATTTTTAGATAAACAGAATGTTATACTTTCAACTATAAAAATAAAAATTCTTGTGAAAATCAGACTGTCAAAATTATTAAAATGACTAAATAGATAACTTTACATAAATCAATAAAATAAGCAAAACCCCAATTCTATTTCTATATTCTTCACTATTGAAATTCAAAAGAAATTTGTTAATTAAATAATCAATGTTTTTATAAAAAGATTATTTTATTAAAAATAAATATGTCATTTTTGATATAGTACAAAAAAAGATTGACAATAATACAAAATTTGGTTACTATACAAGTATAAGTTATTTTTAATATAGTACAAAAAATAGGGGGACTTATGAATTTAAATGGGAAGTTTTATAAAAAGAGAATAGATTCAAATGAATACACATTAGAGCAAAAGGAATGCATAGAAGAAAGTATTCAAGTACTAGAAGGTTTAAAAAATGAACCTTTAATGATGCTTGGTAAGATTCAAAGTGGAAAAACAAAAACATTTATAGGTACAATTGCATTAGGATTTGATAATGGATATGATTTAGCAGTAGTATTGACTAAAGGAACTAACGCATTATCTCAACAAACACTGTCAAGAATGAAATATGAGTTTAAAGGGGAACATGTAAGAATATTTGATATAATGTCAATGCCAAATAATCTATCGCTATTTGAATTAAAACAAAAGATGATAATAATAATCAAAAAAGAAAAAAACAATCTTACAAGATTTAAAGATTTTATAGAAACATATCCTCTAAAATCTAATAAAAAGTGCATGATTATTGATGATGAAGCAGATTTTGCTAGTGTTGGATTTGAAAAGAAAAATGAAGCTTTTGATATTAGAAGGATTGCAGCAGATATAAATGAAATTAGGGGAACATTAGATGAATGTAGATTTATTCAAGTGACAGCAACTCCGTACTCACTATACCTTCAGCCAGAAACTTTTCAGCTAGGGGTAGATATTTATCCAATAAAACCTGCTCACACAGTATTGGTACCATCAGGAAAAGGATATATAGGTGGAGATTATTATTTTAACCATGAAGAAAATCCGTTAGCACAATACTTATTTGAAGAGATAGATCAAAAAGAGTTTGAGATTCTAAAAAATAGTGATAGAAGAGTATTTAAAGAAGAAGAAGTTCTTACACATAAAAAATAAGTGGAATAAGAAAAGCTATTATGAACTTTATAGTGGCAGGAACTATTAGACTGCTTCAAAATGGTGGAGATGAATTTGATGAAAATAATAGATATAGTCTTATTATTCATACTGAAATAGCAAAAAATTCTCATACAAGACAAGAGAATATTATTATTACACTAGTTGAAAAACTTAAAGAGTTAATAAATAATGCTAAAGAGACTCTAGATGAATTAATATTAGAATCATTAGCGGATTTAAGTGGAAGTATAGAAGCATATGGATTTGAGATTATAGATAAAGAAATATTGAAATCAGAAGTATATACAGCAATCAGTGAAAGAATAACTATATCTGTTGTCAACTCAGAGAATGAAGTAAAAGATATGTTAGATGAAAGAGGACAATTAGAACTTAGAACACCATTAAATATATTTGTAGGTGGGCAAATATTAGATAGGGGAATAACTATTTCAAATCTAATAGGTTTTGTTTATGGAAGAAGACCTCAGAAGATGCAACAAGATACAGTATTACAACATGCAAGAATGTTTGGTTATAGAAATCCAGAAGACTTAGCAGTTACTAGACTATATACTACTAAACATCTTTATAATCAAATGGTAAAAATAAATGAATTTGACTCTGCACTAAGAAAAGATTTTGAAGAAAAAAAGAATAAAGATGGAGTTATTTTTATAAGAAGAGATTCACTAGGCAAAATAATTCCTTGCTCACCTAATAAAATAATGGTAAGTAAAACTCATATATTAAAAGAGCATAGGAGAATGTTACCACTTGGGTTCACACCAAAGTGTAAAAGTAAAATAACACCTATAGTGAATAAAATAGATAAAATTATTTCAAATGAGAACCCTTATAATGAATCAAAAAATCCATTTGCAATAAGTAAAGAAAAAGCGTGTGAAATAATTGATTTTATATATGATACTATTGACTTAGATGATAATTATTCTGTAGATAGAGAAACTATGTTGTCTCTAATTAATTATTTATCTAGTGGAGAAGTGTATTTATTAGTTAGAGAAGGAAGGGAAACTAAAAAATATACTCCAGGAGCAGGTAGATTGATGAACTCACCAGATAATGGTATTTTGGATGGACGTCCAGCAAAGCAGATAGCTATTGATAATCCTTCATTAATATTAATAAAAAATACAGGTAAATTAGAAAATGGATGGAGTGGAGCACCATTTTGGTGGCCAGTTTTAGTAACACCCAAAAATGTAAAATCTACAGTATATGCAGTAGACTATATGAAGTAAAGAGGTGATAATTTGAAACTAGATGAAATAGCAAAAATTAGCACAGGATTAGTATTAGCTAGAAAAAAATCATCAACTAATAATGGGTTTGCATATGAACTCCTTACCCTAAAAAGTTTTAATGAAAATGGATACATTGAAGATGATTACCTAGACGATTTTATAAGTGAAGAAAAAATAAAAAGTCAGTATTTAACACAAGAAGGAGATATTATAGTAAGATTAAGTTCGCCAAATACTGCGATATATATAACTAAAGATCAGGAGAATATAGTTATTCCATCTTTATTTGCTATAATAAGAAATAGGTCAAAAACTATGAATTCTCAGTTTATTCAAGTATATTTAAACTCAGAAAAATGCAAAAGAAAATTAGCAGCAGATACTATAGGTAGTGCAGTTTCAATTGTTAAAACTAGTAGCTTCAAAGATATAAAGATACCAGAGTATACATTAGAAAAGCAAAATACGATTATAGAATTGAACAAGTTAGTAATTAAAGAGAAAAAAATACTAGAACAATTTATAGATGAAAAAAATAAATACCATAAAACAATAATGAGTAAAATATTCAAATAAAATGGAGGTAAAAATATGGAAATAAAAAAAACTACACAAGAAGAAATTAACTCAACTCTATGGAGGGCAGCAGATACTTTTAGAGGTAAAATAGATTCATCTTTATATAAAGACTACATATTAGTAATGTTATTTATAAAATATTTAAGTGATGTTTATGTAGAGCATTATGAAGAGTATGCAGCAAAATATAATAATGATGAAGCTAGAATAAAAAGAGCTTTAAGCAGAGAAAGATTTATATTAGATGAAAAATCTACTTTTGATTATTTATATGAGAAGAGAAACGATAGTAGTATAGGGGATATTATAAATAAAGCATTGGAGCATATAGAGGAATCAAATAAATTAAAATTAAGAGGTGTGTTTAGAAATATAGATTTTAATTCAGAAGTTATATTAGGAAAAACTAATGATAGAAATGCCATATTAAGAACTTTATTAAATGATTTCAAACCATTAGATTTAAAGCCAAGTAATATAGCAGGAAATGATGTAATTGGAGATTCTTATGAATATATGATAGCTCAATTTGCATCAGATGCAGGAAAAAAAGGAGGAGAGTTTTTTACTCCATCAATGGTTTCAGAGTTACTTGCTAGACTAGTAAAACCTGAAGCAAATGATAGAATATATGATCCAACTTGTGGTTCAGGATCTCTTCTTATAAGAGCGTTTAAAAAAGCACCTAATGGAAAAGCTCAGATTTATGGTCAAGAAAGAAATGGACAAACTCAAGCACTTTGTAAGATGAATATGTTCTTACATGGTATTGATGATGCAAAGATTGAGAATGGAGATACTCTATCAAATCCACTTCATTTAGAAGATGGAAAATTAATGAAGTTTCAAGTTGTTGTAGCTAATCCACCTTTCTCTTTAGATAAGTGGGCGATGGGATTCTCAGGAGCTGAGGTAGATGATAAAAAATTTAAGATGGAAGCTAGTTTAGATATACATAGAAGATTTGATTGGGGAGTACCACCATCAAGTAAGGGAGACTTTGCATTTATTCAGCATATGTTATATTCTCTAGCAGAAGAAGGAAGAATGGGAGTTGTATTACCTCATGGAGTACTATTTAGAGGAGCGAGTGAAGGAAAAATAAGAAAACAAATACTTGAGTTAAATCTTTTAGATGCAGTAATAGGATTACCTGAAAATTTATTCTTCGGAACAGGAATACCTGCAGTAGTATTAATATTTAAGAAAAATAGAGAAAGAGATAATGTGTTGTTTATAGATGCTTCAGGAGACAATCATTATGAAAAGGGTAAAAATCAAAATAAATTAAGGGAAGAAGATTTACAAGAGATTGTTGGAGTATATGAAAGTTATGAAACTGTAGATAAGTATAGCTATTTGGCGAGTTTGGAAGAAATAAAAGAAAATGATTATAACTTAAATATACCTAGATATGTGGATACTTTTGAAGAAGAAGAAATGGTTGATATGGAAGTTGTAGCAGAAAATATATCTAAATTAAAAGCTGAGATATCAGAAGTTGAAATTCAAATGGCTAAATACTTAGAAGAATTAGGTTTAAACTAAGGAGGAATGCTATGAGTGAAATTTAACAATATAATGAAAAAATTAAGCGTATAAATGCATATGATCAAGAATTTTTATATGGAAGAGAATTAGCAAAAACTCTTGAATACTTAAAGTGGGGAAATTTTAAAAGGATAGTAGAGAAGTCCAAAGTAGCTTGTGAAAACAGTGATTATGATGTATCAGATTATTTTGTTGATGTTTGCAAAATAGTTAAGTCTGGATCAGAAAAAAGCATAGATGATATTATGCTTTCAAGATATGTTTGTTATATTATTGTACAAAATGCTGATGCTAGAAAAAAATAGTTGCTTTAGGTAAACTTATTTTGCACAGAAAACTAGAGAGCAAGAATTGGATGAAAACTTTGGACAATTAACGGAAGATATAAAAAGGTTAGCTATTAAAAATGAGCTTAAAGATCTTAATAAAAAATTAGTGAATTCAGCAAAAGATGCAGACGTAAAAATTAATATTGAATATATTATTTTTTAAAATCATGGATATATGGGTCTTTATAGTGAATTGAAAGCTAAGGATATACACTCTAAAAAAGGCTTAAAGAAGAGCCGAAATATATTAGATCACATGGGCAAGACAGAACTAGCTGCAAATCTATTCAGGTCGACACAAAGAAGAAAAACTAAGAAGAGATAATATCAAAAGAAAAGATAATGCTAATAGAACTCACTATGAGGTTGGTACTAAAGTCAGAAATACTATAAAAGAGCTTGGTGGAACAATGCCTGAGAATTTGCCAACACCCGAGAGAAGCGTAAGGACAATCGAGAAGGAAGAACAAAAGAAGTTAAAATAGGAGGTGAATGTAATGAAGAGTGAAATAGTTAATAAGATTAATCTCATAAATAAAGGAAAAATTCCAGAAGGGTATAAAAAAACTGAAAAAAGTAAAATAATACCTAGAGAATGGCAAATAAAAAAGTTTGATGAATGTATTGAAATTACAAAAGGACAAGTGAATCCTAATATTAATCCGTATTGTAAAATGATACATATAGGACTAGCCAATATTGAAAAATTAACAGGGAGGTTATTATATACTAATTTAGCTAATGAAGAGGATTTAACTAGTAGTAAATATTATTTTGATAAAGATACAGTACTTTATGGAAAAATAAGGCCGGAATTAGGGAAAGTATTATATGCTAATTTCGAAGGTATATGTAGTGCAGATATTTATCCACTTAAAACATTACATAATCTTAAAGCTAAATATTTAAAATACATACTATTGGATAATAAATTCTATAAGTTTACAGTTAGGTCATCAATGAGAACAGGAATGCCTAAGATTAATAGGGAAGATTTATCTACGTATGTTTTTACTATACCAACTATAAATGAGCAAGAAAAAATATCAGAAATTTTAGATACGTGGGACAAGTTAATAGAATTAAAAGAAATGCTTATAAAAGAAAAACAAAAGAATAAAAAAGGTTTAATGGAAAGACTTTTAACTGGAAAAGTTAGATTAAAAGGATTCAATGATAAGTGGAATAGAATTAAATTAGATAAATTAATTGAAGAATCTAAAGAAAAAAGTATAGAAAATAACCAACATAATATATTATCAGTTACAAAAGAAGGAATATATCTTCAAAGTGAGTATTTTAATAGACAAATTGCAAGTAAGGATAATATAGGATATAAAGTTGTAAGAAAAAATAATTTAGTTTTTAGTACAATGAATCTATGGATGGGAAGTATAGACATACTTAATAAATATGATATAGGGATAGTATCACCAGCATGTAAGGTATTTTATTTAAATGAAGAATTAGTAGATATTAGCTTTATGAAATATTTTATAAAAAGTTCATATATGATGAATTTATACAGTCTAAATTCTGAACAAGGAGCTAGTATTGTAAGGAGAAATCTTGATTTAAAAGGTTTACTATCTACAAACGTTAGACTGCCGAATATAGATGAACAGAAAAAAATAGGTGAGATATTAGGTATAAGTTCTAGAGAAATAGATCTATTAGAAAAAGAAGTAGAATTACTAAAATATCAAAAGAAAGGTATTATGCAGTTACTTTTAACAGGTATAGTAAGAGTATAAGTAACTATAAAATAAATTAAAGACTAAAAAGAAACAGTTAATATTATAAGTTAACTGTTTCTTAATACAGAATATAGGGGGAGATTATATGGATAATAAAAAATTAGATGAAATAAATATAAGCCAAAAACCTGCTATAGAAGTATTGGAAAACTTAGGATACACATATATAGGGACACAAGAAGCTGAAAGTATGAGAGGAAATCTATATAATGTATTACTAAAATCAATAGTAAAATCTAAATTAGAAGAATTGAATTCTTACATATATAAGGGCAAAGAATGTGAATTTAATGAAAAAAATATAAGAGCAGCAATGAATGATTTAGATGAATTATTAACTGATGGGCTAGTTAAAACAAATGAAAAAATATTTAACACTTTAATCCTAGGAAGAAGTTATACTGAAATTTTAGAAGATGGGACTAAAAGAAGTTTTACAATTAAGTTTATAGATTGGGAAGATATTAGTAACAATGACTTTTATATTGTAGAAGAATTTTCAGTTGAAAGTGAAGATGGAAAAAATACAGCTAGACCTGACTTAGTATTATTTATAAATGGGATTCCTTTTGGTGTTATAGAATGTAAAAAAAGCTCATTATCTATAGAACAAGGTATAAGTCAAATGATTAGAAATCAATCAAAAGACTATATTCCTCAGTTATTTAAATTTATACAGATTGCAATGGCGACTAATAAGAATGAAACTAAGTATGCTACATGCAGTACTCCTAAGAAGTTTTGGAGTGTATGGAAAGAAGAAAATAATAAATGGTTAGAGGATGAATTAGATAAAGTAGTAAATGACAGAATACCTACTAATCAAGACAAAAACATAATCTCGTTGTTTCATCCATCAAGAGTTATTGAATTTATCAAATACTTTATATTATTTGATAAAGATGTAAAGAAAATATGCAGATACCAACAATACTTTGCAATAAAAGAAATAATGAAGACTATAGAAGAAAATGATGAGAATGGAAATAGACAATCTGGGGTTGTATGGCATACTCAAGGTTCTGGAAAATCTTTAACAATGGTAATGGTGGCAAAATATATTTTATCTAAACTTGCAACTTTAAACCCTAAAGTTATAGTGGTTACTGATAGAGTTGATTTAGATACACAGATCAATAGGACATTCAACCATACAAGATTAAAAGCAACAAAGGCATCAACTGGTAATCATTTAATAAAGCTAATTAATGATGATGAGGCTGATATCATAACTACTTTAGTTCATAAATTTGATACAGCAGCAAATAAAGAAACAAAGTTGGAGAATAGAGATATATTTGTGTTAGTAGACGAGTCTCATAGAAGTCAGTATAAAGAATTAAATACAAAGATGAAAAATGTATTTCCTAATGCATGTTATATAGGATTTACAGGTACCCCTCTAATGAAAAAGCAAAAAAGTACGGTTAAAAAGTTTGGGAGTAAACTAATACACAAATATACTATAGCTAATGGAGTAGAAGACAAAGCAATACTACCGCTTTTATATGAGGGAAGAATGGTAGAACAAAGCGTTAATAGGAGAGCTATTGATTTACAACTTGATATAATTACGAGAAATCTTAATAAAGCTCAAAAAGAAGAAGTAATGAAAAAATGGAGTCGTTTTGAGAGAGTAGCATCTAGTGAACAAAGAATAAGGCTAATATCTTTTGATATAAATGAACATTTTGTGAATAACTATAAAAGTAGTAACTCACCATTTACAGCTATATTAGCAACTAGTAGTAAATCAGAAGCTATAAAATATTTAAGAGCTTTTGAAGAGCTGAATGATATGAATGTGGCAGTTGTAATTTCACCTCCTGATATGAGGGAAGGCAATGAAGAAGTAGATAAAGTATCTAAGGATATGATTATTGAATTTTGGAATGAAATGATGAAGAAATACAGTAATTCTACATCATATGAAGATACGATAAAAGATAACTTCATTCATGGTGAAATAGATTTATTAATAGTAGTAGAAAAACTTCTTACAGGATTTGATGCACCAAGAGCAACTGTTTTATATATAGATAAAGAAATGAAGGAACATACATTACTTCAAGCTATTGCAAGAGTTAATCGTCTATATGAAGGTAAAGACTATGGTTATATTGTGGATTATAGAGGGTTAATAAAAAAGCTGGATGAAGCTATGAGCCAATATAGTGGATCTGGGCTTGAGAACTTTGAAGGGAAAGATCTAAAAGGTGCTATTTGTAATGTAAGTGTAATAATAGGTTCTTTAAGGCAATATTACAGTGAACTTATTAGTTTCTTTGATAGTGTAAAAAATAAAGATGATGAAGAAGAATATGAAGTTTACCTAGCTGATAATAAATTAAGAACAGATTTTTATGAGTTAGTAAGCAACTATGGAAGGAATTTATCAATAACTCTAGAATCTGAGAAAATTTATAATGAATTAGGAAAAGAAGAGATAGAAAAACATAAATCATATTTCAAGTTCTGTCAGAAATTAAGACAGTCTGTAAAAAGAAGATATTCAGATAGTATAGACAATAAAGAATATGAAGCTAGAATGCAAAAATTAATAGATAATTACATTGCAGCTGAAGGTATGATGTATATAACTAATCCAGTAGATATACTTGATGAAAAAGCTTTTGAAGAAGAAGTAAAGAATACCAAAAATCCTAGATCAAAAGCAGATACAATTAGAACAAGACTAGGAAAAAGTATAAGTGAAAAATGGGATGAAAATCCTACTTACTATAAAAAGTTCTCAGAGAGAATAGAAAAAGTATTAGAAGATTATAAAAATAAAAGAATATCTGAAGTTGATTATCTAAATAAAATGGAAGATCTAAAGAATAAATATAGAGAAAAGAAAGATGAAACAGAGTATCCAGACCCTATTAAGTATAATGAGAATGCACAGGCTTTCTATGGTGTAGTAAGTGAAGTGGTCTGTGATAGCGATAGTGAATATTGTGAAATGGACGATTTGGCAAAGTTAGCTTTACAAATTGATAATGTAATTAGGGAAAAGTGTAAAGTTGATTGGCATAATAATACTGATGTACACAATCAGATAGCTCAAGAAATAGATGATATTATATTTGATTATACGGACAAAACAGGAATAGAACTTACTTTTGATGATATAGATAAAATAATAGAAAAAGTAAAAAATATAGCGTTAAAGAGATATTAGGAGACAAAATGAACACATATGAGATAATCCATGGTGAAAGTATAATTAAATTTAAGCTTGAGAGAAAACATATTAAAAATATTAACTTAAATATTAAAATTAGTGGGGATGTAGTTGTATCTGCTAATCAAGAAGTTCCACTAGAATATATAAAAGAGTTTGTTTCTAAGAAAGCTGACTGGATTGAAAAAAATTTAAAATATTACAAAAATCATGAACCAGAAAAAGAACATAAGAAAGAATTAGTTAGTGGAGAGACTTTAAAATATTTAGGAAAACAGTACAGACTTAAAGTAGTAGAAAGTGAAGAAGAAGTTGTAAAATATTTTAGAGGATATATTTATTTAAATGTGAAAGATAAGGGTAATTACAAGAGAAAAGAAGAGTTATTAAATAATTGGTACGATTATAAATGTAAAACTATATTTAATGATTTGTATAATGAAATTTACCCACAGTTAAGTAAATATGATGTTCCTCATATAAAAGTTAATATAAGAAAAATGAAAACAAGATGGGGATCATGTATTGCTAGTAAAAATACAATAATATTAAACCGAGATTTAATCAAAGCCCCAAAGTACTGCATAAAATATGTTATCTTACATGAGTTAATTCATATGATTCACAATGAACATAATAAAGAATTTTATGACTTTCTTTATATATTTATGCCTGACTGGGAAGAAAGAAAAAAAATATTAGATGAAGAAATTGCAATGATATTATAAAAGGAGTAAAAATATGGCTGATAAAATAATAAAAGCTCAAAATTTATTTGACAAATTATAAAGAAATTTTAAATATTCTAAAATACTATACAATAATAAGAGTTAAAGCTGAAGGTATCATAAAAATAGGTTTTATAACAATTAGTTATAAAACCTATTTTTATACTAATATTTAAATACTAAATAGAAAATTATACCCCAATAATACCCCAACTACAAAAATAAACAATAAAAAATAACCAAAAAAATCAGTCTAACATCATAACTAAATAGCCATATACCTATATTTACAAAAACCAACAAAACAATCAAATAACCACTTATAGACTCCCCTCGTCTCCACCATTAAAATTCACGAAAAATATTAGCAATTTGCTAATATTTTTTTTGTGAAAATTAATCTAATAACCTATATAATTAATTTATAAAACATATATGAAGGAGTAAAACTATATGGCTAAAATTGACAATATGATGTCTATATTATGGATGTTAAACTCAGATAAAAAAGTTACTGCAAAACAAATATCTGAAAAACTAGAAATAAATATAAGAACTGTCTACAGATACATTGATGCATTATCTGCTAGTGGAGTACCTATAATTTCAGATACAGGTCATAATGGTGGATATACACTTTTGAATAATTTCATTAAAGCACCTCTTTTTTTCGATACAGAGGAGCAAACTGCTCTACTTCATGCAGCTATATTTGCTAAAGAAGAGGGATGTTTCTTAGATGACACATTAGATAAGGCAACATCAAAGTTAAAAATGTATTCAAATCAAAAACAAGAAGAAATTTTAACAAAACATTTAATAGGTTTTGAAGTAATAAAACCCACTGGAAAAATATCCATAGAATCTGTACTTAAAAAGTTAAAAAATAGTATAGCAAATGAATTATCTGTAGAAATTAACTACCGTACAGCTCGTGAAGAAAAATCAAAATGTAGGATTATAAATCCATATGGAATTGTTCGTTGGAATAATAATTGGTACATAGTAGCATTTTGTCAAATGAGAAATGAGATTCGTAGTTTTAGGATAGATAGAATTAGTAATGTTATAGAAACATCAAATACTTTTAATAGACCAAAGGAATTTTCAGCAAGTGAATTTTTTATAAGAGGGATTATGGATGAAACAAAAGATGAGGATAATCTTATACCATTAGTTATAGAAGGAAGTATAAATGCATTAGATAACTTATGTCAGCATTGGCTTCTAGGATATTATTTGAAAGAAAGAACTTCAAATAAAGCAATATTTAAACTTCAAGAAGAGGTAATATATACATATATACCAAATATACTTATACCTTATAGAAAATCGATACAAATAATTGAACCATTAAGTCTTAGGGATAAAATAGTTGAAAATTTACTCAAATTAATTAATCATTATCAAATTTAATAACTTAACTGACAGAGTATGTCAGTTAAGTTATTTTACAATTAGGTATATTAATTAACCATATAAGGAGCAAAAGATGAAAAATAGAAAAGTATATATGTATGTATTTGATACTATGTCAGATTGGGAAGTTGGATATTTAACTGCGGAATTAAATACAGGAAGATATTTTAAAAAAGGATTAAAACCACTAAAAGTAATTACAGTAGGAGTTGATAAAAATCCTATTATAACAATGGGTGGGTTAAAAGTTTTACCTGAGATTACAGTTGATGAGTTTAATATGGAAAGTAATGATTTATTAATTTTGCCAGGGGGAGATACTTGGATATCTATAGCTCATGAGATAATATTAGAAAAAGCTAAAGAGGCTTTGGGACAAGGGGCTATAGTTGCAGCTATTTGTGGTGCTACTTTAGGGCTAGCTAAAACAGGTTTACTAGAGTCTAGAGATCATACAAGTAATGATTTAGAATTTCTAAAAATGGTGATACCAAGTTATACTGGAGAAAAATATTATAAAATGGAATCTGCAGTTAATGATGAAAATTTAATTACTGCTTCGGGAATCGCACCATTGGAATTTACGATACAAGTTTTAAAAGTTTTAGATGTTTTTAAAGAAGAAGCATTAAGTTCTTGGTTAAACCTTTATAAAACTCATGACTCTAAATATTTTTTCGAACTAATGAATTGTAATAAAGAAATTTAAGGTTTATTTTTAAATGTAATGTAGTATAATGTAGTTTTAGATAAAATAAAAAGAAACTGCAATCTAGTGGGTAGAGTAGTGGTTTCTAGTATAGATTGCTTTTTAGTGAATTTGAATTTAATTTTAAATTCAAATTCTAAACCACTCTACCACCAATAGATAAGTGGTTTTTTATTTTATCATATATGTAATTGGTACTTATACCAATACAAATAGAAACGATAGTTCCTATAATAAAATTTATAATTAGTTCCATAGAGAGTACCCCCCCTTCCTACTTACTTACTGTAAGAACTAAGACTATATGAAACCAGCACTCATAGATTGTAGTTTCTTTTGTTGTGTTATATCATAGAATAGTAAAGTGATGTATATTTTTAATAAAAACTTAGAGTTGTATATGAAATGAATTAATCATGGGTATTATTCCTGCGATTCGTCTCCACCAATTTATAAAAATGAATAATGAAATACTTAGAAATACTAGTCAATATTGACTAGTATTTTTTATTTTGGTGATGAAATCCACCAACCATACTCCAACGACAGAAAAAGAGGTTTTTTTGAGGGTATATTGGGGTGCATTTAGGTTGTATAATTATACATTTCAATATTACATGTTCATTAGGATAATAGTTAGTAAATGATATGATTGAGAGAATAGATATAATAAAATAATTTAGTATTGTATTGTAATATTTATTAAAAAATATATTTTATATATTATAAGAATTTTTAGAGAGAGAAAGTTCTACAAAAGCGAATAAAAAAGTAGTTTTATAATATTATTTGTAACTATTTGATGGTTATTATGAAATCTTTTATAAACTATATTTATAAATATATTACTAAATATTTACAATATTCTATTGCAATTTATTTGGAAAAGTTATATATTTATAACATGAAGTGTTATAAATATATAACTTTTAAGGAGTGATTTTATATGTCTAGATCAGAGATTGGTGTTAAAGCAAATCTTGTTTCAGAGTTACTTATGATATCCTATTTTTTTATAGACTTATTATTAAAAAAGTTTATTTTTAAAGGGGAAGATATTTGGATTACTTTTATAATTTTATTCGCTTTTTGGGCATGTGACTTCATGTATAATAAAAAATATAATGATTTAGTTGATGAGGCATCAAAACTTATGTTATTAAAGGTTAATCAAATTGCATCAAAAATAATGTTATACTCTATATTTGTAATAGCTGTTTTCTTTTCAGCCAATCATACAAGAGGTTTGGATATATCAAATTTGGATATAGGTATAATTCTCTTAGCAGTTTTATTTATACAATCTTTATCTAAATTAATTTTGTATATATATTTTGATAAAAGGGGGATATGTAACTAAGTGGCAATATCAATGAAACAAAAATTAAGATATAATTTTTAAGGAGTGATTTTATATGTATAAATCAGAAACTGGTGTAAGATCAAAGCTAATCTTAGAATTACTTGTAATGACTTATTTTTTTATAGCTGTATTAGCGACTAAGTATATTTTTAAAGGTCCAAGTACTGCATCTCTTCCAGGACTGAGTTGGTTAATAGTCTTTGGATGTTATTTAATTTATAATAAAAAATATAATGATTTAGTTGATGAATCATCTAAATTTATACTATCAAAGGTTAATCAGATTGCAATAACAATAATGATATATTCTATAGTTATAATAGCTATTTTCTTTGCAACGCCTTATACAAGGAATATAAATATATCAAACTTGGATACTGGTATAATCCTCATTGCAGTTTTATTTATACAGTCCTTATCTAAATTAGTGTTGTATATATACTTTGATAAAAGGGGGATATGTAACTAAGTGGCAATATTGATGAAAACAAAAATTAAAGAATATAGAGAAAAACTCCTTATGACGCAAAATGAACTTGCTAAATCAGTTGGGGTAAGACGTGAGACTATTGTACACTTAGAAAATGGAAAATATAATCCTTCTTTAAAGTTAGCGATGGATATTGCTAAAGTATTCGATACCACAGTAGAAAATTTGTTTGAATTTATTGAAGAAGACTAGTGAATAGTCTATAAATATTTATAAGAGGGTTAATGAAATATAGTTATTTAATTATTAAATTTGTTAAAAATATTTATATATAATATAATGTATGATTAAAGTTAGATTATAATTATTTTAAGATAATAAGAGTATTGTAAATGATAAAAATTAATGAATATACAGTTAATTAATAAATAATAGATAAAAATTTAAAGTTTAGATGTGAGGATGAGGTATAGTTTTACAGTAGTTCATACTTTTAATTAAGACTTAAAATGGAAACCACACATACATGCATTATTTACTGAAGCTAGTCTAGATAAAAAAATAATAAGTGATTTAAGAAAGTATCTCATATACCATATAAGTATTAGTTTAGGTGACCTATTTATAGGTCATTTTTTATGCATAAAAATAATGATAATATTAATATTTAAAATATGTTTTAAAGAAATAAAATACCTAGATTGAAAAATGGATTAATGTGAATATAAAAATTATATGTATAAAAATAAGTATAGCCATAGAAAAAAACAATAATAAAATCAGTAGTTATAGAAAAATACAATTATATAGATTATTGTTGAATCGTTGACTATAAGAATAATAACATTTAAAATGAACATGGAGAATATTGGGGAGGAATCAATATGAAGAGAAAAATAGCAGCTGTCTTATTAACTGTAGCAACGTCATTATCACTTGTAGCTTGTAGCAATGATAGCACATCAAAAAGTGATGAATTAGAGGATACATTAGTAGTATATACTACACATGGAGAGGATATGCTAGGAGCAATTTCTGAAGAATTTACAAAGGAAACAGGCGTTAATGTTGAATTCATAAACTTAAAAGGTGAACTAGCAGATCGTGTTAGAAGTGAAAAAGAGAATCCACAAGCAGATATAATGTTTGGTGGAGATACATCTACATACATGCAATTAAAAGAAGAAGGATTATATGAAAAGACTGAACCAAGCTGGAATAATGAATTAGACAAGTCTTACAAAGATTCAGACGGATATTGGTATGGAACTATAAAAACACCAGTAATGATGTTTTATAACACAAAACTATTATCAGCTGATAAAGCACCAAAAGATTGGAGCGATTTAACAAAAGAAGAATATAAAGACTTAATAGTTTCTAGAGATTCATTATCATCATCTATGCGTTCTACTGTTAGTAACTTAATCAATTACTACTCAACTACTAAGAGTGAAGATGAAGCTTGGAAGTACCTTGAGGGTTTAAATAAAAATATAAAGAACTACTACAATAGCGGAAGTGTTATGTATTCCGCAATAGGTAAAGGAGAAGCTGCTATATCTATTGCAGTATTAAGTGATATAATAGATAATAAAGAAAAAAATAATATGCCATTAGAAGTTGTGGATGCAGAGAGTGGTTCTGTCGTAATCACAGACTGTGTAGCGGCTCTAAAAAATGCACCACATCCAAATGCAGCAGCTAAGTTTATAGATTTTGTTGGAAGTGCTAAGGTTCAAGCTATGGTTGCAAATGATTTTAATCGTATTCCAACATTAGATTCTGCACTTAAAGATTCACCAAAGTGGATGTCAAAAGAATATAAAGCTATGGATGTAGATTGGTCTGTAATTGGAAAAAATCAATCTAACTGGATTGAAAAGTGGGAAACAGATATAATAGATAACAACAAAACTATAAAATAGTCTAATTAAATAATTTAATATTATATACAAAAATAGTGAGGATTTTCCTCGCTATTTTACGTATAAGGGAACTATGATATCTCATGGTTTTTGTATAACTCACACAACTAAATGATACTAACACACCAATATTAAATAAAATAGCTTTTAAGCAACTGACGAAGTAGTTAACGATATGAAGTGATTCGTAGACGTAGTTACTCAAGTGAAGTGAATTTTTTACTATGCAAAACTTTTAATTATAGTAAAAGTATAATTTATGTGGACAAGGAGATGAAAATGGGACTGAAAATTAGTTAGATATAAGATTTTTGATAAAGATAAAATGATGGAAATAGCAGAGATTAAAGGTATAGATTATATATATAGAAAAGTTAGGGAACTAGAAAAGGATGATGAAATAGCAATAGAGTTTCCTAGATTTAAAATCTATGATGATTCATCATGTGTATATTTGGAGATTTATAAATATTAGATAATTTGTGGAGACGATATGAAGAATATAGAATTAAAAGAAATTAATCATTATTATGGAAAAGAAAAAGTATTACATGATGTTAATATATCCATTAAGGAAGGAGAGTTTTTTACTTTATTAGGTTCTTCTGGATGTGGAAAAACGACTATTTTAAGAATAATTGGTGGATTTATAAAACCTTCTTCTGGAAGTATTTATGTTGGTGATAAAAATATTACTAACCTAGAACCAGAAAATAGAAATATGGGAACTGTTTTTCAAAACTATGCACTGTTTCCAAATATGACAGTAGAAGAAAATGTATCTTATGGATTGAAAATAAAAAAGTTATCTAAAAAAATTATAGTGGAAAAATGTGATAATTATTTAGAATTGGCAGGAATGAAAGATTTTAGAAAGAGAAAGATTGATGAACTATCTGGTGGACAGCAACAAAGGGTAGCAGTAGCAAGAGCATTAGCGACTGAGCCTACTATGCTTTTATTAGATGAGCCAATGTCTAATCTAGATATAGCTTTAAGAATCAAGATGAGAGAAGAAATAAGAGAGATACAGCAAAAGATAGGTATTACTACTTTATTTATTACTCATGATCAACAAGAAGCCTTAGCTATTTCTGATAGAATAGCTGTAATGGATAAGGGTAAAGTTCTTCAAATTGGTGTACCAATGGAAGTTTACAAAAGCCCATTGAATGATTTTGTAGCAAACTTTGTAGGTACTTCAAATTGTATTGAAAAAGAAGATTATGTTAATTTTAATATTGAAAAAGAGACAAAGCCTTATATTTATAAAAGACCTGAAGAAATGGTATTATTGCAAAATACCAACCAAAGAGGTTTTGTAAAAATAAAAGTAGAATCTAAGAATTTCTTAGGGCCAATTTTAGAATATACAGTATCAAATAATGGAAAAAAATATCAAGTAACTGAACTTAATAGACTGAATAATAGCAATAAATTAAATGTAGGGGATAGGGCATATTTAGGTGTGCTACAAGGTGAATAATATGATTAAAAAAATAAACCATAGTAAATTCACAACTAAAAATGTTATTTCTATTATTTTATACAGTATATTATTTTGGATTTTGATTAAAAAATAGCTACGCACACTCGTGACTTTAGTCATGAGTTAGTAGCTAAAATAGTCAGCATATAGGGAAAC
>NZ_JAGWDG010000022.1:0-43870 GCF_020658095.1 Clostridioides sp. ZZV14-6009 | reverse complement strand
GGTCTATTAGCTCAGTCGGTAGAGCACCTGACTTTTAATCAGGGTGTCCCGCGTTCGAGTCGCGGATAGATCACCAATGGAGAGGTGTCCGAGTGGTTTAAGGAGCTGGTCTTGAAAACCAGTGACTTCGAAAGGGGCCGTGGGTTCGAATCCCACCCTCTCCGCCAAATGCCCAGATAGCTCAGTCGGTAGAGCAGGGGACTGAAAATCCCCGTGTCGGTGGTTCGATTCCGCCTCTGGGCACCAGAATATGGCGGTATAGCTTAGTTGGCTAGAGCGTTCGGTTCATACCCGAAAGGTCATAGGTTCGACTCCTATTACCGCTACTAAAATTTAATGTGGGCCATTAGCTCAGTTGGTTAGAGCGCCCGGCTCATAACCGGTAGGTCTGGGGTTCGAGTCCCTGATGGCCCACCACATTAAATTAAAGATCTATGGTGGGTATAGCTCAGTTGGTTAGAGCGCCAGATTGTGGCTCTGGAGGTCGTGAGTTCGACTCTCATTATCCACCCCAACTAATATGGTCTATTAGCTCAGTCGGTAGAGCACCTGACTTTTAATCAGGGTGTCCCGCGTTCGAGTCGCGGATAGATCACCAAAAAGGTGGCGACATAGCCAAGTGGTAAGGCAGTGGACTGCAACTCCTTGATCCCCAGTTCGAATCTGGGTGTCGCCTCCAATAAAATGCGCTCATAGCTCAACTGGATAGAGTGTCTGACTACGAATCAGAAGGTTAGGGGTTCGAGTCCCTTTGGGCGCACCATATAAACATCGAGGGATTATAGCTCAGCTGGGAGAGCACCTGCCTTACAAGCAGGGGGTCACAGGTTCGAGCCCTGTTAATCCCACCAGTGTAAACCTCTAGTAATTTTACTAGAGGTTTTATTTTTGATTAAAAAAGATTTATATTTAGGAGGTAAAAAATTTGTATATAATTATAGGAAATGAAATAGTTGATAGTGAAGAACTTAAAATAATCATAGATAAAAATAGTAAATTCAAAGTTGAGAAGGATTTAAGTAAAAGTACAAAAAGAGAGGATGTAATAGCTTATCAATTAAGTATAAATTTGGATTACTTAGATACTATTATAAGTGAACAAGATGAGTATATGACTTTATCTGATGAGGAAAAGTTTGATGAGTATATGACTTTATCTGATGAACTTGCACTAGATTTAGAAGAACTTATGCCAAAGTACACAATAATAAATGCTAGAGCATATAAATTAGATGAGGTAGAAGGAGTAGTAAAAATAATACTAGTTATAGCATATGCAGATTTAGGTCATCTAAAACTTTCTGATGTAATAAAACGTTTGTTAAGACAGATAGATTAAGATATGAACTATATTGAGAAAAGTATGTGAAATATTACGTAAAGATGAAAATAATTATGTAAACAGAGAAAAAAATAGTATAAAATAAAATCAATTGTAGAAATTTTCACACAAGTTTGTCTGAAATTCCATAAAAAATCCCTTAATTTTAGTGAGGTAAATTGAGTTTAGACAGTCTAAAAGTTATATATATTTATAAATTTATCTTATTAATTAAGGAACTTGCTTAAACATCTTCAAAAATAAAGTATTTTAGTCTATAATCTTTAATATTACACAAACAATAAAGGAGAAGAATAGAGTATGCTTAAAAAGTTTAATAAAATACTAGTAGCTAATAGAGGCGAAATAGCTATAAGAATATTTAGAGCCTGTTCAGAATTGGGGATAAAAAGTGTTGGTATATATAGTAAAGAAGATAAATATGGATTATTTAGAACAAAAGCAGATGAATCGTATTTAATAGGGGAAGGCAAAGGTCCAATAGATGCATACCTAGATATGGATGGAATAATAGACTTAGCAAAGAGAAAAAAAGTTGACGCTATACATCCAGGATATGGTTTTCTAGCAGAAAATGCAGAATTTGCTCGTAAATGTGAAGAAAATGGAATTACTTTTATAGGCCCATCATCTAAAGTAATGAATATGATGGGGGATAAGATAAACTCTAAAAAAATTGCAAAAGAAGTTAATGTTCAAACTATACCAGGAGTGGAAAAAGCAATAAGAAGTACTGAAGAAGCAAAAGAAGTTGCAAATAAAATAGGTTATCCTGTTATGATAAAAGCATCTAATGGTGGTGGCGGTAGAGGTATGAGAATCGTACATCATGAAAAAGATTTAGAACTTGAATATGAAACTGCTTGTAGTGAATCAAGAAAAGCTTTTGGTGAAGATATTATATTCATAGAAAAATATATAGCTGATCCAAAGCATATAGAAGTTCAAATATTAGGGGATAACTATGGAAATATAGTTCATTTATACGAAAGAGATTGTTCTGTTCAAAGAAGACATCAAAAGATAATAGAATATGCACCAGCATTTTCATTAGATGAAAAAGTAAGAAAAGAAATATGTGATGATGCAGTCAAGTTATCAAGATATGTAGGATATTCTAATGCAGGGACACTAGAATTCTTAGTAGATGCAAATGGTGGTCATTATTTTATAGAAATGAATACAAGAGTACAAGTTGAGCATACTGTAACAGAAATGGTTACAGGAATAGATATAGTTCAAAGTCAAATATTAATAGCTCAAGGATACAGTTTAGATAGTGAAGAAATAAATATAAAATCACAAGATGATGTTGAAATAAGAGGATATTCTATCCAATGTAGAATAACTACAGAAGACCCTAAAAATAGATTTATGCCAGACACAGGTAAAATTCAAGTTTATAGAACTGGTTCAGGATTTGGTATAAGACTAGATGGTGGAAATGGATTTACAGGAGCAAACATAAGTCCTCACTATGATAGTTTATTGGTTAAGACAATATCTTGGGATAGAACATTCCAAGGAGCAATAAATAAAACTATAAGATCTATAAAAGAACTTAGAGTTAGAGGTGTTAAGACTAACGTAGGATTTTTAGTTAATGTCTTAAATAATCCTATATTCTCAAATGGTAAATGTAATACTAAATTTATAGATGAAAATCCAGATTTATTTGAAATAACAGAAAGTAAAGATAGAGGAACAAAATTACTTCAATTTATAGGTGATGTAATTGTAAATGATAACGCTTGTCAAGAAAAACCATTATTTGATGCGTTACATGAACCAAGAATGAATAAAGATGGTTCAAAGGCAGAAGGAAGTAAGATACTTTTTGATAAGTTAGGTAAATCTGCATATATAGAAAAAATAAAAAATGATAAAAAACTATTATTAACAGATACAACAATGAGAGATGCACATCAATCATTATTGGCAACAAGATTAAGAACATATGACTTACTAAAAGCTGCTAAACCAACAGAAAAATATCAAAAAGATTTATTCTCACTTGAAATGTGGGGTGGAGCTACTTATGATGTTGCATATAGATTCTTAAAAGAGTCACCTTGGCGTAGATTACAAAAACTAAGAGAAGAAATACCAAGTATAATGTTCCAAATGTTGCTTAGAGCATCAAATGGAGTTGGATATAAAAACTATCCAGATAATGTAATAGAAGAATTCACAAAAGAGTCTGCTAAACAAGGAATAGATGTATTTAGAATATTCGACTCATTAAACTGGGTTGAAAATATGAAACCATCTATTAATACAGCTCTAGAAACTGGAAAAATAGTTGAAGCAACTATGTGTTATACAGGTGATATATTAGATAAGACTAAAACTAAATATGACTTAGAATATTATATTAAGATGGCAAAAGAGTTAGAAAGTTTAGGAGCAGATATAATAGCAATAAAAGATATGTCAGGACTTCTTAAACCATACTCTGCTTATACATTAGTCAAAGAACTAAAGAAAAATGTAAAAGCACCAATACATTTACACACTCATGATACAAGTGGAAATGGTGTGGCAACTTGTTTGATGGCATCAGAAGCTGGTGTAGATATAATTGATGCTGCATTAGAATCTATGGCAGGGCTTACAAGTCAACCATCGCTTAATGCAATAGTAGAAGCTCTTAAAAATACAGAAAGAGATACAGGTATAGATTTATTTGGATATGATGAGTTAGGAAAATACTATAAGGATTTAAGAAAAGTTTATAACAAATTTGAAAGTGACTTAACTAACTCTTGTGCAGAAATATATAATTTTGAAATACCAGGAGGTCAATATACAAACTTAAAACCTCAAGCTGATAGTTTAGGATTAGTTAATAGATTTGATGAAGTTAAAGAAAAATATAAAGAAGCTAATGAAGTTGTAGGAGATATAATAAAAGTAACACCATCTTCAAAAGTTGTAGGAGATTTAGCTATCTTTATGACTAAAAATAAATTAGATAAAGATAATATAATAGAAGAAGGTAAGAACTTATCATTCCCAGATTCTGTTGTAGACTACTGTAAAGGTATGATTGGTCAACCAGAAGGTGGAGTACCAAAAGATTTACAAGAAGTAGTTTTAAAAGGTGAAGAAGCTATTACAGTAAGACCAGGTTCACTATTACCAGCAGAAGATTTTGATGAGATAGCAAAATATCTAAATGAAAAATATGATATAAATGCAAATATAAGAAATGTTATAAGTTATGCTTTATATCCAAAAGTTTATGAAGACTATATTAAACATTTACAACATTATAATGATATATCTAAACTTGAAAGTGATGTATTCTTCTATGGATTAAATAAAAATGAAGAATGTGAAGTAGAAATAGAAGAAGGTAAAGTATTAACAATAAGATTAGTTGAAGTTGGCGAAGTTAAAGAAGATGGATTTAGAACTATAGGTTTTGAATTAAATGGAATGGTTAGAGAAGTGGAAATAAAAGATAGAAACTTCTCTGGAAAAGTTACTAATGTTGAGAAAGCTGATATGAATGATCCACTTCAAATCGGAGCAAGTATACCAGGAAAAGTTATAAAGATAATGGTTAAAGAAGAAGATGAAGTAAAAGCAAATCAACCATTAATAGTTATAGAAGCAATGAAAATGGAAACTATAATAGTTGCTAAGACTGATGGAGTAATTAAATCAATTAAAGTAAAAGAAGATGATATGGTTGAAGATAAACAATTATTAATGATAATGAAATAATTGAATTAAAACAACTTATAAAACACTCTAAAATATTTTTATTAAATATTTAGAGTGTTTTTATTTATTTAAATTAAATATTTGTTAAAAAAAAGAGGAAAATTATATCCCTATGTAGAAATAAAGCTAGTAAGGAAAATGTTATCTAAAAATTCTAAAAATAATAAACATTTTCTAGACTATTTCTTAGGAAATAACAGCTAAGAGAAAATACATAAATTTAAAAGGTGGGTGCTTATATGAAAGTTTATGATAGTAATATGTTGAGAAATGTAGCGGTATTAGGACATAGCGGATGTGGTAAAACAAATCTAATCGAAACTATAGCTTACACAGCAAACACTAATAAGATACCTAAATTAACTGACAAGGTAAATATGACTTATAGTATGGGATTAATACCTATAGAATATAATGACTATAAGTTTAACTTATTGGATACACCAGGATATTTTGACTTTAGCGGAGACGTTGTATCATCTCTTAGAGCAAGTGATGCAGCAATAATAGTAATAGATGCAACAGCACCTATTCAAGTTGGTACAGAGAAATCATTAGAACTAACTGAGAGTATTCCTAAGATAATGTTTATAAATAAAATAGATAATGAAAAAGCAAGATATAAAGATGCAATAGCAATGTTAAGAGAAAAATACAATAATAAGATAGTTCCAATGATAAGTCCTATATACAAAGATAAAAACTTTGTCAAGTTACATAATGTATTTGAAAATATAGATGATTTAGAAGGTGAATTTAAAGAACAAGCTATGAGTGTAAAAGAAGCTTTAATGGAACTTATAGCAGAAACAGATGACCAAATATTAGATAAGTATTTTAATGGAGAAGAGTTAACTACAGAAGAAATCCAAAAAGGTATTGTTATAGGTATACAAAGAGGAGATATTATACCTGTAATATGTGGTTCAACTATAAATAACATAGGGACAAAAGAAATATTAGATACAATATCAAATTATATAGAACCTATATTTACAGAAGAGAGTAAGCCATTTAAAGGATTAGTATTTAAAACTATGGTCGACCCATTTGTAGGAAAAATGTCATATATAAAAATTACTCAAGGTACAATTTCTAAAGATAAAGAAATTTTTAATATAAACAAAAACATAAAAGAAAAAATAGCTAACATATATACATTGAGAAATAGTGAGTTAGTTGAAATAGAAAAAGCTAAGGCTGGTGATGTGGTAGTTGTAACTAAAGTTAATTCTCTAAAAACAGGAGATACTATATCTGTAGATAAAGATGCAGAAGCTTTAGATAAGATAGATTTCCCAAAACCACAAATATATTATGCTGTCAATCCTAAAAATAAGGGTGATGAAGAAAAGGTAGCTGCTGTATTAAACAAACTTGTAGAGGAAGACCCTACATTACATTGGTATAGAAATACAGAGACAAAGCAAGCTCTTTTAGGAGGACAAGGGGAACTTCACATAAAAACAATTAAAAATAAAATGAAAGATAAGTTTGGGGTAGATGTTGAATTAAATGACCTTAAAGTTCCTTATAGAGAAACTATAAAGGAAACAGCTGATGTACAAGGGAAACATAAGAAACAATCAGGTGGCCATGGTCAATATGGAGATGTAAAGATAAGATTTGAAAGATGTGAATCTGATTTTGAATTTGCAGAAGAAATATTTGGTGGTTCTGTACCAAAACAATATATACCAGCAGTAGAAAAAGGTTTAAAAGATTCTATGCAAAAAGGGGTATTGGCTGGTTTCCCTGTTACAAATATAAAGGCTACACTTTATGATGGTTCATATCATGATGTAGATTCTTCTGAAATGGCTTTTAAGATGGCAGCAAGTGCAGCCTTTAAAAAAGGTATGGAGGAAGCTCATCCAATATTATTAGAGCCTATTATGAAACTTAAGATAACTGTTCCAGAAGAATATATGGGAGATGTTATGGGAGATATAAACAAGAGAAGAGGTAAAATATTTGGTATGGAGCCAGATAATAAAGGAAAACAAATAATATTTGCAGAGGCTCCACAAGCAGAGACATTTAAATATGCAATAGATTTAAGAGCAATGACACAAGGTAGAGGATACTTTGAAATGGAATTAGAAAGATATGGAGAAGTTCCATCACAATTTGCAGAAAAAATAATTGGATTAGTTACTGCAAAGTAATAAAGAAGATATAATATTATATAATTAATATCCATCTATTATATAATATTATATAAAAATAATTTTGTAATTAAAGCTAGGTATATGCTTATTTTAAATAAGTATATATCTAGTTTTTATGTGTTTTTATAAAAAACAAGAAAAAATCAAATTAAAGTAATAAAAAATGTGAAGAATAAAAGATACTTTCTTAAACTGTTTTAATAAAAGAAAGTATCTTTTTATATTATTATTTTTAGAAATGTTTAATAATAATGATATGAAGGTATATTTACAAATACAAGGTATAGATACATTAAAAATAAATTAATAACCAAGAATTTTAAAACTTAATTATTGTAAATGTAAGAAGTAGAAGCTTATATTTAAAAAAAGATGGACACTTACATTTAAATTATTATGAAAAAAATAAATTTACACAATTTAGGGCTTTAAAAATTTAAATAATAGGTGTAAAATAGTAGTCAAAGAAAGTCAAAAATAAAAAGGTGTGTGGTGATATAAATGGCAACTATGACAGATATAATTGAAAAATTTATTAAAGATTTGATGGAAGAAGATAGTAGTATACAAATTCAAAGAAATGAACTAGCAAACTTGTTTAGTTGTGCACCATCACAAATAAATTATGTTTTAACGACAAGGTTTACCATAGATAAAGGTTATTATATAGAAAGCAAAAAAGGTGGCGGAGGATATGTTCAGATAGAAAAAATACGAAGAAGTAAAGATGGACATATTAGAGAAATATTGAATGAAAGAATAGGAAGCCAAATATCCTATAAGAAGGCAAAAGAGTTGGTAGAAAGTTTGAGAGAATCAGACTTGATTAGCGAAAGAGAATTAAAACTAATATTATATGCAATAGATGATAAGTCATTATGTATGCCAGTATATGAATTAAAAGAGAAGGTAAGGTCTAATGTTTTAAAGAATATAATAATAGGAGTATTTAGTATAGAGGAGTGATAATTTATGCTATGTCAAAAATGTAATAAGAATAAAGCATCTGTATATTACAATAAAATAGTCAATGGAGAAAAGACTGAAATGTATCTGTGTAGTGAATGTGCTAAAGAGAATACAGAGATGAATTTTAATTTAGATATGCCTTTTTCAATGATGGATATATTTTCTAACTTAGGATTTCAACCTAAAAAAGAGCTTGAAGAAAAGTTAGTTTGCCAAAAATGTAATATGACATATAGTGAATTTAAGAATAATGGAAGATTTGGATGCAGTGAATGTTACAATGCATTTAGCAGTCAAGTAAATCCAATGCTTCAAAATATACATGGCCATATAGAACATATAGGTAAGGCTCCTAAAAAATCATTTTATAAAATAAGTGTAGAAAATGAGATTAGAGAATTAAAAGAAGATTTAGATAGAGCTATAAAAAATGAAGAGTATGAATTAGCTGCTCAATTTAGAGATAAGATTAAGTATTTAAAAGGCTCTATTGACTAAGATTGGAGTGATATTATGAAAGAGAATATAGTCATGAAATCAAGAGTTAGGCTAGCTAGGAACTTGAACAATTATCCTTTTCCAAATAGATTAGATAAAGAGTGTGCTATGGAAATAATAGAAAAGGTAAAAAATGCATTTATGAATTCTAGTTTAGAACATAAAGAAGAGTTTGATTTCTATAAGATTGAAGATTTAGACCAATCTAAAAAGATGCTTATGGTTGAAGAGCATATGATAAGTCCAGACTTAGCAGAAAATGATAAAAGCGCTGTTATAGTAAAAAAAGATAAAACTGTAAGTATAATGATAAATGAAGAAGACCATATAAGAATACAAACTATATGTGATGATTTAAATTTAGAAAATGCTTATAACATAGCAAATGAGATAGATGATTTATTAGAATCAAATTTAGAATATGCATTTAGTACAAAGTTGGGTTATCTAACATCTTGCCCAACTAACACAGGAACTGGAATGAGAGCTTCTGTGATGATGCACTTGCCTGCATTAAGTCAATTAGGTTATATGGATGAACTTTATAAGATTTCATCACAAATAGGTATAGCAATAAGAGGTATATATGGAGAGCGAACAGAAGCATTGGGAAATATATACCAAATATCTAATCAGCTTACACTTGGAAGAACAGAGTCTAATATTATAGAGAATGTAAGTGGCCTTACAAAGGATGCAATTTCAAAAGAAGTGAAAGCCAGAGAAATATTACAAAAAAAATTGGGTATAAAATTAGAAGATAAAATATTTAGGTCAATAGGAACACTTGAAAATTCAAGGGTAATGAGTAGTTCAGAGGCAATGAGCCATCTATCAAATATAAAAATGGGAATAGAAATGAACTATATAAAAAAATTAGATTTAAAAGCTATAGAACAACTTATGATAGGTATACAACCAGCACATCAGTCAATAATGTATAAGAGTGATGATGTTGAGAATAGAGATATAAATAGAGCAACATACATTAGAGAAACTTTGGAAAAATTAAGAGGAGGGATAAATTATGAACTTCAATAGATTTACACAAAGAGCTAAAAAAGCAATTGATTTAGCGTTTGAGTCTGCTAAAAACTTAGGACATAATATTGTTGGAAGCGAGCATATACTTTTAGGTCTTTTAAAAGAAGAAGAAGGAATAGCTGCCAAAGTTCTAAGTAAGGTTGGATTTACAGAGGCTTATTTAGAAGGCAAAATAATTGATATGGAAGGTAAGGGTGAAGGAATCCCAGAGGATATAGTATTAAGCCCAAGAAGTAAACAAATATTGGAACTATCAGGAATGTTTGCAAATAAATTAAAAACAAATTATATAGGAACTGAGCATATATTATTAGCTATTATTCAAGAAGGTGAAGGAATAGCCAATAAAGTTTTGAACTATGCAGGTGTAAATGACAGAACTCTAGCCCAATTAACAATTGATATGATGGGTATAAGTGATAATAATCAATATAAATCAGAAAATAGTTACACGGGCAACCAAAATCAAACAGAGTCTAAGATTCTCGATAAATATGGAAGAAATCTTACACTATATGCAAAACAAAATAAAATAGACCCTGTTATAGGAAGAGAAAAAGAAATACAAAGAGTTATACAAATATTAAGTAGAAGAACTAAAAACAATCCTGTGCTAATAGGAGACCCAGGAGTAGGTAAAACAGCTATAGCTGAAGGTCTAGCAACAAACATAGCATTAGGTAATGTTCCAGAAACACTAAAAAGTAAAACGCTGTATTCTTTAGAGATGGGTTCTTTATTAGCTGGTGCTAAGTACAGAGGAGAATTTGAAGAAAGAATTAAAGAAGTTGTAGATGAAGTTGTTAAAAACGGAAATATAATTTTATTTATAGACGAGATGCATACCATAATAGGAGCTGGGTCTACAGGAGAAGGCTCTATAGATGCGTCAAATATATTAAAACCTGCGTTAGCTAGAGGCGAAATACAAGTTATAGGTGCAACAACAATAGATGAGTATAGAAAGCATGTTGAAAAAGACTCTGCACTAGAAAGAAGATTCCAACCAGTTATGGTGGATGAACCAAGTAAAGAAGATTCAATAAAAATATTAGAAGGATTGAGAGATAAATATGAAGCTCATCACAAAGTCAAAATAACTGATGATGCTATAAAAACAGCTGTAGAATTATCAACTAGATATATATCAGATAGATATCTACCAGATAAAGCGATAGATTTGATTGATGAAGCAGCATCAAAAGTTAGGCTAAAGGAAAATACTCCTCCAGCCGAAATAAAAAAATTAGAATTAGAAATAGAAAATATAGATAAAGAAAAAGAAGAGGCAGTAAGATGCCAAGATTTCGAGAAAGCAGCAAAAATAAGAGATGAGCAAGGTATACTTAAAAAACAATTAGAAGATGTTAGAGAAAGATGGAATAAATCATCTAAACATTCTGATTTAGTTGATGGAGAAGTCATTGCTGAAGTAGTAGGTTTATGGACAGGAATACCTGTTAATAAAATTCTTGAGGAAGAAGCTGATAGACTTTTAAAACTTGAAGAAATCTTACACAATAGAGTTATAGGTCAAGAACAAGCAGTAAAATCTATTTCCAAGGCAATAAGAAGGTCAAGAGCGGGTCTTAAGGATCCTAATAGACCAATTGGTTCATTTTTATTTTTAGGGCCTACAGGAGTAGGAAAAACAGAATTATCTAAGGCATTAGCAGAAGTGCAATTTGGAGATGAAAATCAAATAATAAGAATTGATATGTCTGAATATATGGAAAAACATGCTGTATCAAGAATGATAGGTTCACCTCCTGGTTATATAGGTCATGATGAAGGAGGTCAATTAACTGAAAAAGTAAGAAGAAACCCATATTCAGTTATTTTATTTGATGAGATAGAAAAAGCTCATCCAGATGTGTTTAATATTCTATTACAAATTCTAGATGATGGTAGATTAACAGATTCAAAAGGAAGAACTGTTGACTTTAAGAATACTATTGTTATAATGACATCAAATGTTGGTGCATCTACAATTGGTAGACAAAAAACTTTAGGGTTTAGTATAGCTAAAGGAGACGAAGAAGAAAAGTCTCAATATGAAAAAATGAAAGAAAACATAATGGGTGAATTAAAGCAAAGATTTAGACCAGAGTTTTTAAATAGAATAGATGATATAATAGTTTTCCATTCATTAAATGCAGAACACATATCTAAAATAGTAATTTTAATGGTAGACAAATTACAAGAAAGACTAAAAGATATGGATATAAAACTAGAAATGAGTGATGAAGCTATAAATTTAATTTCTAAATCTGGGTTTGATTTGGAATATGGAGCAAGACCTCTTAAAAGAGCCTTACAAAAAGAACTAGAAGATGAGTTATCTGAAGCGATTTTAAAAGGTGATGTAAAAAAAGGAAGTAATATAATAGCAAAAGTTAAAGATGAAAAAATAGTTTTTGAAACTAAATAATTCAATAGAGTTGCATTTTAAAATCTTATAGATATAAGTTTTATAGTTTAAAGAAAATTTTAAGGGCAATGAATCTATAATAATTCATTGTCCTTAATTATTTTATTTAATCTTTACCTATTCTCTTTCACATATGCTAAAATTATAGTATAGAATAATAAATTAAGGATGATTAAAATATGGCAAAAATAAAAACTAAATATGTATGTCAATCCTGTGGATATGAAACAGCTAAGTGGCTTGGAAAATGTCCAGAGTGTACAAAATGGAATACATTTGTAGAAGAAGTAGATCAAAAAAGCACAAAAAAAGAGGTCTTTATAATAGATAAATCTTCATCTAAACCAGTTAGTATAACTTCAATAGAGAGCAAAGAAGAAGAAAGGTTTACAACAGATATAAAAGAATTAGATAGAGTACTTGGGGGAGGTATAGTTAAAGGTTCTCTAGTACTTGTTGGTGGAGACCCTGGTATAGGTAAATCCACACTTTTAATTCAAGTTTCTAGTAATGTAGCTAAGTTAGGAAAGACTGTTTTATATATAACTGGAGAAGAATCAGAATCACAGATAAAAATGAGAGCAAAAAGATTAGGTATTAATTCAGAAAATTTATATATATTTGCCGAAAATAATTTAAGTATAATTGAATCTTATTTAGAAAGTGTAAATCCAGAATTAATAATTCTAGACTCAATTCAAACTGTCTTTAGTCCAGAAATATCTTCAGCACCAGGAACTGTCAGTCAAATTAAAGAAGGTACTTCAAAATTCATGAAGATTTCTAAAAAAATGGGAATTTCAACATTCATAGTTGGTCATGTAACCAAAGAAGGTTCACTAGCAGGGCCAAAATTATTAGAGCATATGGTTGATACTGTTTTATATTTTGAAGGTGAAAGATATAATACATATAGATTAGTAAGGGCTGTTAAAAATAGATTTGGTTCAACAAATGAACTTGGGGTATTTGAAATGAGGGACTTGGGATTAGTAGAGCTTGATAACCCGTCTAAGATTTTGATATCTGAAAAACCAAAAGATGTAGCAGGCTCAGTTATAATATCTACTGTAGAAGGTACAAGACCAATGTTACTTGAATTACAAGCATTAGTTTCGCCGACAAGTTTTGGTATAGCAAGAAGAACATCTACAGGAGTAGATTATAATAGAGTTGGTATGTTATTAGCAGTCTTAGAAAAACGTGTTGGTCTGCAAATACAAAATCAAGATGTATATATAAATATAGTTGGAGGTATAAAGATAAATGAACCTTCGATTGACTTAGGAATAGCTATTTCTGTAGCATCTAGTTTTAGAAATATACCTATAGATGAAGATATAGCTGTTACAGGAGAGGTAGGGCTTACAGGAGAAGTTAGATCAGTAAGTTTTATAGAAAAAAGAATTGCTGAGTGCAAAAAACTTGGATTTAAAAAGATAGTAGTTCCTAGAAGTAATTATGAGGTTGTAAAAGATACTAAGGGTATAGAAATATGGCCAGTAGATAACTTAAGACAAGCTATAAATATAGTACTTGGGAGGAATCAATAAATATGGAGAATTTTTTGGATAATAAAAATATGCTGTATGCATTAAAAATGATATCTCCTGGAACCCCTCTTAGATTAGGTCTAAACAATGTACTAAGAGCTAAGACTGGTGGTTTAATTGTAATTGCGACAAATGAAGATGTAATGAAAATAGTAGATGGAGGATTTGCTATAAATGCAGAGTATTCACCATCATATCTATATGAATTAGCAAAAATGGATGGAGCGATAGTTTTAAGTGGTGATGTAAAGAAAATATTATTTGCTAATGCACAACTTATACCAGATTACTTTATAGAAACGTCAGAGACTGGAACTAGACATAGGACGGCAGAAAGAGTAGCAAAACAAACTGGTGCTATAGTCATAGGAATTTCACAAAGAAGAAATGTTATAACAGTTTATAGAGGAAATGAGAAGTATGTGGTCGAAGATATATCTAAGATATTTACTAAGGCAAATCAAGCAATACAAACTTTAGAAAAATATAAAACAGTATTAGACCAAGCTATAACTAATTTAAATGCTCTAGAGTTTAATGATTTGGTAACTATTTATGATGTAGCGCTAGTCATGCAGAAAATGGAAATGGTAATGAGAGTTACAAGTATAATTGAAAAATATGTGATAGAATTGGGGGATGAAGGAACTTTAGTAAGCATGCAATTAGAGGAATTAATGGGTACAACTAGAATAGATCAGAAATTAATATTCAAAGATTATAACAAAGAAAATACTGAAATAAAAGAACTTATGAAAAAAGTTAAAAATTTAAATTCAGAAGAACTAATAGAATTATTTAATATGGCAAAACTATTAGGGTATAGTGGATTTTCAGAAAGTATGGATATGCCTATAAAAACAAGAGGATATAGAATTCTTAGCAAAATACATAGACTACCAACAGCAATAATAGAAAACTTAGTAAATTATTTTGAAAACTTCCAAGAAATATTAGATGCATCTATTGAAGAGTTAGATGAAGTTGAAGGAATAGGCGAAATAAGAGCAACATATATAAAAAATGGACTTATAAAAATGAAACAATTAGTATTATTAGATAGACACATATAATGAATTTTAAGTGAATTTTACTACTTTTTTCTTGAATATAATATACACTTTGGTCTATAATAGATAAGTATAACTAGGGGGTGAAGCATTGATAAGGAAAGTAACAAGGATATTGTTTATTTTACTTGGATTTACGATAGGTATAACGACCTATTTAACATTGATGAGAGATTTTGAAATATTAACATTTGGAAAAGAAACGTATGGTTATATAGCAGCTGTAGTAGCAGGTATAGTAATAGCTATTTTAGGATATCTTATAGAGCCGTGGGTTGTAAATAGAACAAAAGAAATTGCTAAAGTTGTGGATAAAGAGTTATCAAAATATCCTCAAACGGATATATTATTAGGGTCTATGGGTCTTATAGTAGGATTCGTAATTGCATATTTATTGAGTGGATTAGTAAACAGAATACCAATAGTAGGTGGAATACTATCTTTACTATTATATTTATTCCTAGGATATCTTGGAATGAAAGTTGCGCTTAAAAGTAAAAATGATTTATTTAATATTGGAAAATTAGGAAGATTAGCAAATCCTATTAAAGATAAGGATAAAGACAAAGATAATAAAAAAGAAGTAAAGGCGATACCTCCAAAAGTATTAGATACAAGTGTAATAATTGATGGAAGGATAGCTGATATTTGCAAAACAGGATTTGTAGAAGGAAAACTTATTATCCCTGCTTTTGTTTTGGAAGAACTAAGACATATTGCAGATTCTTCAGATGATTTAAAAAGAGTAAGAGGTAGAAGAGGTCTGGATATATTAAATATAATTCAGAAAGAATTAAATATAGAGGTTGAAATAAGTGAAAGGGACTTTGATGATATAGCAGAAGTTGATAGTAAATTATTAAAGCTTGCCCAAGTATTAAATGGAAAAGTTGTTACTAATGATTATAACTTAAATAAAGTTGCTCAATTTCAAGGTGTTGAAGTATTAAATATAAATGAGTTGGCTAATGCTATAAAACCAGTTGCAATACCAGGTGAAGATATGGTTGTTCAAGTGGTTAAAGAAGGAAAAGAAGCTCAACAGGGTGTTGCATATCTAGATGATGGAACTATGATAGTTGTTGATGGAGGAAGAAAACATATGAATGAGACTATAAAAGTTTTAGTAACTTCTGTTCTTCAAACTCCTGCTGGTAGAATGATATTTGCAAAACCTAAAAATTGATATATTCAAATAAACCTAAAATTTGGGCTGTTTATTGTAAATAGATGGTCCAAATTTATTTATTTATAACGATAATGTTTAATGTATTCTTAAGTGTGAGGATTTAAATCAGAAAGCAGGGAGAATTTATGAGAAAAAAGATTATATCTTTCTTAGCAACATTTATCATAATATTAATATCGATGAGTCAGTATAGCTTTGCAGATGATATACCAACGCATGGAAAAGTAATATTTATAGATATGAATAGAACTAGTATGAACAATATGTTAAGAATAAAATCATTGAGAGAAGAGCTAGAAAATAGAGGGTATATTGGCTTGATGAACATAAGAGGCGATAAAGGTAGTGATGATAGAAGGTCATATGCCAGTATGGGTGCTGGTGGAAGAGCCAATGTAGCTAATGAAGAAGATATTAATTTTGAAAGCTCAAGCAAAGATAGAAATATAGTTTTTGAATCAGTTACAGGTAAGAAAGCAAAAGGTATAAATGATTTGACTATAAATATGTCAATAAATGAGAATCTAAACTTTGGAGAATATGGCTCTACATTGGGTTCATTAGGTCAAAGTTTATCTGAAAATGAACTGAAAACGTCCATATTAGGAAATGCAGATATAGTTGAAGGTGGTCAACTTGTAAAAAATAGAAATTTATGCCTAACAGCTATGGATGAGTATGGTAGAATTCCTTATGGAAATGTAGATAATATCAATAAAAAAGATTTATCTATGCCTTATGGAATATCAACTGATTATACTAAGCTTGTTGCTGAAACTAAAGAAGCTTATAAAAACAGTGATGTAGTTTTTGTAGAACTTGGAGATACATATAGATTAGATTTATATAAACCAAACTTGAATGAAAATACATATAAAAACATGAAAGACAAGATAGAAAAAAATATAGATGAATATTTAAAAAATATATTTTCTATGGTTGGAGAAAATGATACTGTTTACATAGCCAGTGCATTTCCAAGTGATTTAGATTATAAAAATAAAAGAAGACTTTCTCCAATAATAAAGTTAAGTGGGAATGGAAAAGGATTGTTGTCATCTTCAACTACTAGAAGAGAAGGTATTGTAACTAATTTAGATGTAGGAGTAGACATACTAGATAGTTTTGATTTAAAAAATCCAAATATGGTTGGAAGAAAGTATGAACTTATCAATAGAGATGATAATAAAGAATATTTAATGGATGAATATCAAAAGATAGTATCTATTTCAAGTATAAGGTCTGTGATATTAAATGGTTTTGTAAATGTAGTTTTTTTGTCGTGGATAGTTGCGATGATTGCAATTTTATTTAGAAAACATATATCAAAAAAACACAAAGAAACAACATACTTTATACTAAAAGAACTTTTAAAAATAGGAATAGTAATGCCTCTGTCATTTATGATAACCCCAATAATGAACTTTAAAACACCAGTAGCAATTTCCTTAGGCATAATTATAATAACACTTACTATATATTTAATAAGTAAAGTTTTAATAAAAAATGACCTAAAAAATATTCTATTCTTTACAGGATTAACTATATTGATTATGGTTATAGATTCTGCACTTGGTGCATATCTAATGAAAAGTAATGTAATGAGCTATGATTGTATAATTGGAGCTAGATATTATGGTGTAGGAAATGAATATCAAGGTGTGGCAATAGGGAGTGCAATTTTTACATTTGCAATTTTATTGACATATAAAAAGATACCAAAATGGTCTGTAATAGTCTTTTCTTTAGCCATTTTAATTACTAGTGCATCTCCAATTATGGGAGCAAATGTAGGAAGTGCTATTTCTGAATGTGTAGCATTTTTACTATTTATATTATTGATATATGATGTAAAGATAGATTTTAAAAAAGTTATATTGTTAGGCATAGCAGTACTACTTGTTTTAGGAGTTTTTGTAACAATAGATATAGTTTCAGGAAGCAACTCACATTTAGGTATGTTTGTAAAAGACATTTACTTTAATGGTCCAGGAGAAATAATACAAACATTTAGTAGAAAGATAGAAATGAATTTAAAATTAGCTCAAACCAGTGCATGGGTAAATATATTATTAGCTGGAATAGGAGTAATTTTAGTACTTATGCTTACTCAAATTAGATATTTCAAACAATTAATTAATGAATATCCAATTGTATTTAAAGGGTTTATAGCATCCGTAGTAGGATGTTTTGTCACTCTTTTAGTAAATGATTCTGGTATAGTTTCATCAGCTACAGCTTTTATATATGTAATTGTACCTATGATTATATTAAGTATAAATATGACAGCATTAAAAGAATAAATTATAGATATCGCTATATAAAGGTTAAAATATTAATTTAAATTGATTTTTATATAATACAATTAAAGAGAGTGTCTCAAAATAATTTTTTAAGATTATAGATGAGACACTCTTTTTTATGTAAATACAATATATTATATATTTGTTAATAAAAAATAAAGAAAAAAATACCCCTTGCTATTGACACAGTGTCATGTTGTAACCTCTATTTAGAGAGGTGAATGATGATGAAAATATTAAACTATACAAATCAAAGTATAATTACTAATCCTACAAAATTTGAAAAAGAGTATAAGAACCTTCCTACTACTCCTACTGAACTATTAGAGATTGTTCAGAATTTAATTATTCATGGAGAACATGGAAATCTATATGGTGTATCGTTTAGTAAGCAACAATCAGAAGAAGAATTACTACGTACAGTTTCACAAATGCTAGGGAAGATTATGAAGATAAATTCTCAATCGATAACTATACCTAGAGAACCAAAGCAACGATTAGTAGGTATGTGTAGAGATTATTCTTTACTCTTTGTTTCTTTTCTTAGGTATCAGGGTTACGAAGCCAGAATGAGAGCTGGGTTTGCCAGCTACTTTCAAAGTGAGATTCCTTACGAGGATCATTGGGTTGTTGAATATTATAATAAAATCCAAAACAGATGGATAAAAATTGATGCTCAGATTGATGAGATTCAAAAGAAACATTTTCAACTTGATTTTGATACTCATGATATTGGTAAAGAAAATGGATTTTTAACAGGAGCAGAAGCTTGGATAAATTGCCGACAAGGTACTGCTCATCAGTATGATTTTGGATACAACAAAAACTGGAAAGGATGGCACTCAGTAAAAGGAAATCTTTTACATGATTTTAATAATCTCATTGGATTAGAGTTACTTCCTTGGGATTTATGGACAGAATTGAGTACAAAAAAATATAGTCAACTAACTATAGAAGAAAAAAATTTATTAGATGAAATCGCCGAAATAATATCTGATAAAGATATGAAGATAAATAACATAAATAAGCTGATTTCTAAATTACCAGAAGAATACATTACATCTATTTTTTCTCAACTTAAACTATTAGGTATTTTAGAATCAAAACAATTTAGCAATCCTAAAGAATTGGAGAAAAAATTTGAACTTATTAAGACTTCGAAAATACCTAGTAAATACATACCTTCTTCTAACAAAGATACAATTTATTTAAAAGGAGGGAGACAAAATAATTTAAAGGATATAGAAGTGAGTATTCCCAAAAATAAGTTTACAGTAATTACGGGAGTAAGTGGCAGTGGAAAATCATCCTTAGCTTTTGATACAATTTATGAAGAAGGAAAAAGACGTTATTTTGAGAATCTAAGCAATGCTGCAAAGTTACAAGAACAAATTCAAAAGCCTGAGTTTGATTTGCTTCAAGGGTTAACACCTACAATTTCTATTGAACAGAAAAAAGGAAGTAAAAATCCACGTTCTACAGTAGGAACTCTTACTGGTATTTGGGATTATTTACGAATGCTATTTGTTTCAATTGGGAGAAGCTATTGCCCATACTGTAAAGTACCCTTAAAGAAAAAGAATAAAACAAAAAATTATTGTCCACATTGTGAAACTCTTTTTTCGAAAATAAATACTTCAACATTCAATGCTAATTCCCATACAGGAGCATGCCATACGTGTAACGGTTTAGGTATTATTTATGAAGTTAACCCTCAATTAATCGTAAAAAATCCTAATATTTCCATATTAGATGGAGCTACTTATTATTGGGGAAAATTAAGAGGTAAAAAGCTAACAGGAAACTGGATGGTAGGCGAATTATTTGCAATTGCAGAACATCAAAATATTGACTTATCTACACCTTGGAACTTACTTCCTAAGGAATTTATTGATGCTATTTTATATGGTACTGGAAATAAAATATATGAATTTAGCTATGAATCAAAAGGTAGATTAGCAAAAATCAAAAGACCTGCTTCTGGAGCAATTAATCATATTCAGCGACTTTTTAGAGAATCTAGTGCAAATAATAATGCTTCACAACAATACATGGAGGAAGTACCATGTCATACGTGTAATGGTGAACTACTTAGCACAGAAGCAAGGTTTACTACCATTCAAGGTTATAGGTTTCCTGAATTAACTAAACTGACAATAGAACAATTATGGGATTGGTTATCTGAATTACCAAACTACCTTCAACAAAATGAAATAAAGGTTGTACAAGATATACTAATGGAACTAGAAATTCGAGTTAATTATTTACTAAAAGTTGGGCTACACTATTTGACTACTGACAGAACGGCACCAACATTATCAGGCGGAGAATTACAACGTGTCCGTTTATCTAGCCAATTAGGTAGTGAATTAATTGGATTAACTTATATTTTAGATGAACCTTCTATTGGATTACATCCTAGAGATCACCATTTAATGATTAAGATGATGAAAGAACTCAGAGATAAGGGTAACACTGTTATTGTCGTAGAACATGACAAGGATACCATGCTACAGGCAGATTATATTATTGATGTAGGGCCTGGTGCAGGTATAAATGGGGGAAAAATAATTGCGAAAGGAACCGTTCAACAAATTATAGAAAATCCAAACTCTATTACTGGGAAGTATCTTCAAATAACAGAGAAAAAAGGAACACTAACTAAACAAGTACCTAAAAAATGGTTAAGCTTAAAAGGATGTAATGCCCATAATTTAAAAAATATTGATGTAGAAATTCCATTGAACTGTATGTGTTGTATTACAGGTGTGAGTGGTTCTGGAAAAAGCTCGCTTATTTTTCATAGCTTAATACCAGCTTTAGAAGAACAAATAAATCAGAAAATTAATCGTAACAAAAAATATGATGAACTAACTGGAACAGAGCATATTGATGGTTTCATAACGATGGACCAAACACCTATAGGAAAATCAAATCGATCTACTCCAGCTACTTATATCAATATTTTTGATGATATTCGCTATATATTTGCTCAAACACCAGAGGCCAAGATGAGATTATTTGATGATAGTTGTTTTAGCTTTAATAGCAAAAACGGTCAATGTCCTAATTGTCAAGGATTAGGAAAAACAAAAATTACTCTACAATATATGGCTGATAGTTGGGCAACTTGTTCTGAATGTGGCGGGAAACGATATAAAAAGGAAATTTTATCAATTTTATACAAAGAAAAATCTATTGTAGATATTCTTTCCATGGAAGTACGAGAAGCAAAAGAGTTTTTTAATGACAATTCTGAATTATTTAGAAAATTATCTATATTAGAAGAGGTTGGGCTAGGTTATTTAAAACTAGGACAAAGTACTTTAGGTTTGAGTGGTGGAGAATCTCAAAGAATGAAGTTAGCGAAAGAATTGGGAGCAAAAACGAAAAAGCGAATGCTATATATCCTAGATGAACCTACTATAGGTCTTCATTTTCAAGATATTGAAAATTTACTAATTACATTTAAAAAATTAGTAGAAGAACAACACTCTTTGTTAGTTATTGAACATAATACTGAAATTATGAATGCATCTGATTGGATAATTGATGTAGGTCCTAATAGTGGTGCTCAAGGGGGAGAAATCATTGCTTTTGGAACACCTAATGATATAAAAAATAACCATGATAGCATAACTGGAAGATTCTTATAGGAGGAGAAATACATGAGAAAAGAAAAAAGTTGGCAAATGAAATTGACTGCTTACATGCTTAGTCAAACAATCTCAATGTTAGGCTCGTCTATTGTATCTTTAGCAATGATATGGCATGTCACTCTTCAAACAAACTCAGGAATTAGTATTGCAGGAATTACAATAACTACATTTCTCCCACAAGCACTCATTATGTTAGCGGGAGGAGTAATTGCAGACCGCTTTTCCATGAAAAAGATTATCATTTTGTCTGATATTTTTATTGCAGGAGCTACACTCTGCTTAGCAATTTTATACTTTTTAGGTTATCAGTCTATTTTATGGATTTACATTTTTAATACTTTCAGATCTTTGGGGACTGGAATTCAATTACCTGCCTCAAAAAGTATCCTTCCTCTATTTATTCCAGAAGATGAATTATTGCGAGCAAATAGCTATTCAACAACTATTTGGAGTGTAATACAACTTATCTCCCCTGGTTTAGGAGGATTGGCACTAACCATGTTGCCATTGGGAGAAGTTTTTCTTATTGATGTTGTGACTGCACTTATTGGTGTTAGCTTATTGTCAACCATTTCAATACAGGAAACAGAGCAAAAGGTAGCAGAAAATAGTATCAGAGAAATGAAAAAAGGATTTCAATATCTGTCTCGCTCAAAAACATTGAAAAGTATATTAATACTATACACAGTTTTTCAATTTCTAGTAGTTCCTGCTTCTCAACTAACTCCTCTTCTAGCTTCAAATAATTTGGGAGAAAAAGTGTGGATATTAAGTGTAATCGAAATTGCTTTTTCAGTAGGGGCACTGGTATCAAGTCTAGTAATGGGTTATAAAAAGATTAAAATTTCCCATTTTAAGCTAATTGGTTGTTCTGCCTTTCTATTTGGCTTGATGATGATTTTAGTAGTAATTAGTAAACAAGTGCACCTATTTCTGGTGAGTATGTTTGTTATGGGTATAGGAAGCCCTCTCTATTATACGCCACTCATTACAATTATCCAGAAAGAAACACAATTAGAATATATGGGACGTGTTTTCTCCTATGTAGACTTATTGGGAACTTTGGCTACACCATGTGGGATGTTTATATTTGGACCATTAAGTTCTATAAATTTGAGCAGTGCCTTTATCATACCTGGATTATTTCTGGCATTTTTAGGTGGAAGCATACTAATAAAAAAGGAAACAATTCTATCCAACAAATCAGATAGAATCGATTAAAACTAGAGGAATTTGAATTTCGGTTAAGTATTCTTGTGGATTATCTGTATGTCTATAATCAACAATGGTAATTTGGCGTGAGTAATCACCGATTGAATATTCATTATGTTCAATTAACCATTGCACAAATGATGAATAAGCAACCTCAAGATTAGAATAAGGTCCATAAACCATCATTGAAGCCATAACGTCAACAGATTCCAACATTCTAAAACAAATACTACCAGAAGAAGTTCCAAGTTTCTTTACAATGAAAGCAACTTCAATGTCAACTCTATCATCTGCGTGTTCAATATCATGATAAATAGCTATATTGTTGTATCTAGTTTGGTCAATAGTAATATTATTCTGTATGACAAATTCAGTTAGCTCTTTCCAAAGGAGTTCTTCTTCGAAAGGGCTGTTCATCTTTCTTCTTAATGAAATGATAGGAATTGCTTCTACTCTTTTTAAAGATATATTGTAATGTTTTTCAATTTCATTTTTTTGAATATGCTCAATTGCTTCTTTTAGTTTGTTGGCACGAAGTTTTTCTTCTTCTATGTATTCATAGGTTGCATTTAATTTCTTTGACATTTTATCTAAAAGATACTGCTGATTCCAATGGTCAACTATATCTTTTATTTCTACGATACTAAAATTTAAGTCTCTTAACATTATAATTTTTTGAAGCAAAGGGACTTGATTAGTTGAATATAATCGGTGACCTGTAGAGGAGTCAATGTATTCGGGTTTTAAAATTCCTTTCTTATCATAATACCTCAACATTCGTACTGAAACTTTTGTTAATTTTGAAAAATCACCTATTTTCATTTGTTTCACCTCCATAAATTTAGTATATAAGATTAATTTTGATACTTCAAGATTTAATATAAACAAGAAATAAAAAATAATTTTATTAATGTTTATAAAAAATGAGTTATGATATAGATTTATATTAAAAACTAATTCTTCAAATAAAGTCACTATAACTTACAAAATAGGACATATCCATGTACATTCTTACTACTAATAAAATATTCTTACACAAAGGTGAATCTTGTATATCAGGATTTACCTTTTTATATAGGAGAATCTCTATTTTATTTTAAAACAGTATATTTTTTGTTATACAAAAAAAACAGTTGACTTTTTATATATACCACTTTTATAATGTTATTGAAATTAAGTAAAATCATTGAACAAATGTAAAAATAATTAAAAAATCTTGATTTTGGAGGAAGGGAAATGAAAAAAATTGGAGATTTAAGATTAATGATGAAATGTTGTTCACTTTATTATGAAGATAATTTGAATCAACAAGAAATAGCAAATCAATTGGGAATATCAAGACCAACAATATCAAGAATACTAAAAGAAGCTTTTGAGCAAGGAATAGTAAAAATACAAATAGTTGATGTTTTAAAAAATGACTATCAAAAAATAGAGAGAAGTTTAGAAAGAAAATATAAATTGAAAGAAGTAATAGTAGTAGATGATAAACAAGATTCATTAACACAAAAACAAGAACTGGCAAGAGCTGTGTCTGAATATCTTACTAGAGTAGTAAAAGAAAATGATATAATTGGGGTTTCCATAGGAACAACTCTAAAAGAAATTCCTAGATATGTAGAAAAAAATAACTGCAAAAATGTTACATTTATACCTTTACTAGGTGGAATCGGAGATAATGAAATAGACATACATGCAAATCAAATAGCTGTAAGCTTAGCAAGAGCTTTTGGAGGAGATTTTAAGTTATTACATGCTCCTGCTGTGATGTCTGATTTATCTACAAAAGAAAAACTTTGTAAAGATGAAAAAATTAAAGAGGTACTAGATTTAATAGATAAAACAACTATTGCAATTGTAGGTATAGGAAATCCTATGAGTTTAAACTCAACGATAATGGCTTCAGGATATATGCATGAAGAAGATATAGACGATTTAAAAAAGTATAACTCAATAGGTGCAATTTGTTTGCAAGCTTTTGATAAGGAAGGAAAAACTTCAATACTTGAATTTAATCAAAGAGTATTAGGAGTAAAACTAAATGATTTGAAAAAGATAAAAAGAACAATAGGTGTTGCTTCAGGAGATGAAAAAATAGAAGCAATAAAAGCATCATTAAAAGCCAAATTTATAAATAGCTTAGCAATTAATCACAGTTTAGCACTTGAATTATTAGAAGATTGTGACTAATAAAAAGATAGATAAAAATTAATAGGAGGGAATTTATATGACAGTATCAAAAGAAACATTGCTTGAAATGTATAAGAGAATGAATCAAGCTAGAAAGTTTGAAGAGAAAGTTAGTTGGTTTTTTGCAAGAGGTATGGTACATGGAACAACTCATTTATCAGTAGGTCAAGAAGCTTCAAGTGTAGCCGCAGTAATGGCATTAGAAAAAGGAGATTTGGTTTCATTAACTCATAGAGGTCATAGCCAATTTATAGGAATGGGAATAGATTTAAATAAAATGATGGCTGAACTTATGGGGAAAGAGACTGGGTTTTGTAAAGGAAAAGGAGGCTCAATGCACATAGCAGATATTGAGTCAGGCAACTTAGGAGCAAATGGAGTCGTAGGTGGAGGTCTTACTATAGCTCCTGGAGCTGCACTTACACAACAATATAAAAAGACAGGAAAAATAGTTTTATGTAGTTTTGGTGATGGTGCATCAAATGAAGGTACATTTCATGAAGGAATAAACTTGTCATCAATATGGAAATTACCAATAATATTTTATTGTGAAAACAACCTATATGGTATGTCAACAAGTATAAAACGTCATATGAATATAGATAGTGTTGCTACAAGAGCAGCATCTTATGGTATAGAAGGTATATCTATAGATGGATATAATCCAATAGAAGTATATGAAACAGTACAAAAAGCTGCTGAAAAATGTAGAAGAGGAGAAGGGCCTGTACTAATTGAAAGTAGAACTTATAGATGGTTAGGTCATTCGAAATCAGATGCAAATGTATATAGAACAAAAGAAGAGATAGAATCATGGAAGTCAAAAGACCCTATAAAATTTTTAAGAAATTATCTTATAGAAAATAATATGGCAAATGAAAATGAATTAGATACAATTGAAGATTTTGCAAAACAATCAATAGAAGATGCAGTAGAATTTGCTCAAAATAGCCCAAATCCAAAAATAGAATCTTTATTAGAGGATGTATATGCAGACTAAAAATAGTAAAGGAGGAAAATAAAAATGAGTACAAGAGAATTAACATATGCACAAGCAATAAAAGAAGCAATGTCAGAAGAAATGAGAAGAGATGAAAATGTAGTATTTATGGGAGAAGATATAGGAATATACGGAGGAGCATTTGGCGTATCAGTGGGAATGATAGATGAATTTGGTCCAGAAAGAGTAAGAGATACACCTATATCAGAGGCAGCTATAGCAGGTGCAGCAGCAGGTGCAGCGGCAACTGGGTTAAGACCTATTATGGAAGTAATGTTTATGGATTTTGTTACAATATCTATGGATGCGATTGTAAATCAAGCAGCAAAAATGAGATATATGTTTGGTGGGAAAGCCCAAGTTCCAATGGTTGTTAGATGTCCTGGAGGTTCTGGAACTGGTTCAGCAGAACAACATTCACAAAGTTTGGAAGCATGGTTTTGTCATGTACCAGGAGTAAAAGTGGTTGCACCTTCAACACCAGCAGATGCTAAGGGATTATTAAAAGCAGCTATAAGAGACAATAATCCAGTAATATTTGTTGAAAACAAATTGTTATATAGAAAAAAAGGAATTGTCCCAGAGGGAGATTATGTAATTGATATTGGAAAGGCAGATGTTAAAAAAGAAGGTTCTGATGTTACAGTAATCACTTACGGAAGGATGTTGCAAAGTGTTGAAGAAGCTGCAGAAACTCTATCAAAAGAAAATATAGATGTAGAAATTATAGATTTAAGAACTTTATATCCACTAGATAAAGAGACAATCGTAAAAAGTGTATGCAAAACTGGTAGAGTTTTAATTTGTCATGAAGCAGCTAAGACTGGTGGTCTAGGTGGAGAAATATCAGCATTAATAACAGAAAGTGAATCATTTGATTATTTAGATGCACCAGTAAAAAGAATATGTGGAAAAGATGTGCCAATACCATATAATCCAGAACTAGAAAAAGCAGTAGTCCCAAGAATTGATGAAATAGAAGATGCAATAAGATCTTTAATTGTTAGATAAGGGGGGATAGAAATGGTGGCAAATAAAGTAAAAGCCACACCAGCAGCCAGAAATCAAGCAAGAAAAGACAACATAGAGTTAGATAGGCTGATTGGAAGTGGAGAAAATGGAAGAATACATCTAGTAGATGTGTTAAATTATATAGAAAATAATAAAGTAAAAGCAACTCCTTTAGCAAAAAGAATAGCGGAGGATTTAAATATAGATTTAGAAAATGTTGTAGGTACTGGATACAATAGAAAAATAAAAAAGTCAGATATAGAAAAGATACATACAAAAGAGACTCTCGTATCAACTGATGTATCTAAATCTAATGATACAAAAAAAACAAAATCAAAGCATGAAAATTTAAGTACATTTAATACTGTAGAAGGAGAGTTTGAAAAGCCAAATCCAATGAGAGCAACTGTAGCAAAACGAATGTCAGAAAGCTACTTCAGTGCTCCTGTATTTACATTCAATATAGAGGTAGATGCTACAGAACTTAAAGCACTTAGAGCAAAATTAATAGATACAGTAAAAGAGTCTACTGGAGTAAAATTAACAATGACAGATTTAATAGTAATGGCTGTATCTAGAGTACTTCCAAAGCATCAAGCATTAAATTCAGCATGGACGGATAATGGAATATTTAGATATAAAGATATAAATATAGCTATTGCTGTTGGGCTGGATGAAGGTTTATATGTCCCAGTAGTAAAAAATGTAAATGAAAAATCGTTAAAAGAAATAACCAAAGAAAGCAAAGAACTTGCTGAAAAAGTAAAAACAGGAAAGCTTTTACCAGCAGACCAAGAAGGTAACACATTTACTATAAGCAATGTTGGAATGTATGGCATAACGACATTTACCCCTATAATAAATATGCCTTCAAGTGCGATACTTGGTGTGGGAGCAACTCAAGATAAGTTTGTTCCAGTAAATGGGGAGGCTAAAATAAAACCTATAATGAATTTATCATTAACATCAGACCACAGAATAATAGATGGTACAGTAGCAGCTAAATTCTTAAAGGATTTAAAAGAATTATTAGAAAATCCATTATCAATGCTTGTATAGGTTTTGATATCTTACTCTTTATGTAAATAAATTGAATAAAATACATAAAAGGATGTGTGTAATTTTAATAGATTTAAAATTATTATGTGCAATATTATTTGTAAAAAATATCTGTATGAATATAAGAGGATTAACTAAAATATATAAAAAATAAATAGGAGGATAGCCTATGTCAGTAGAAGTCATAATGCCAAAAGCTGGAGTAGCTATGGAAGAAGGTACTATAGTATCTTGGCTAAAACAAGAAGGCGAAGAAGTAAAAATTGGAGAACCTATACTAGAGATAACAACAGATAAAGTCAACATGGAAATAGAATCAGAAGGAGAAGGTATACTTGCTGCAATTATACACAAAGAAGAAGGAGAAGTATTACCAGTATTTACAGTAATAGGTATAATAGCAGAAAAGGGAGAAAAGCAAGAAGAAATAAAGGCTAAATATTTATCTGGAAATATATCAAAAGAGGATTTAATTGTTGAAACAGAAAAAATAGAAATAGAAGAAGAAAAGACAATCAAAAAAGAGGGTAATCATGATTATGATGTGGTAGTAGTAGGTGGAGGTCCTGGAGGGTATTTATCAGCACTAAAAGCAGCTATATTAGGAGGAAAAGTTGCATTAGTAGAAGAGGACACATTAGGAGGAACTTGCCTAAATAGAGGTTGTATTCCTACAAAAACTTATGTAAAAACAGTAGAAATATTAGAAGAAATTGAACAATTATCAAAGAGAGGTGTGAAAGTATCTGTTGATAAGGAACAAGATATAAAAAAGGCTATAAAATATAAAAATAGAGTGGTTAAAAAGCTTACAGCTGGTGTTGGTGGATTGTTAAAAAGCAGAGGAGTAGATGTTTTTAATCTTAAAGCTACTGTCAAAGAAGCACATAAAGTAATATTATCAGATGGAAAAGTTTTAGATACAGAAAATACAATAATTGCCACTGGTTCTAAGGTGAGAATCTTACCAATAAAAGGGATAGAATCAAAATTAATAATAACTAGTACGGAAGCTTTAGATTTAGACATAGTACCAGAAGAGTTAGTAATAATTGGTGGTGGAGTAATAGGTTGTGAATTTGCAGAGATATTCAACTCAAGAGGCTCTAAAGTAACTATAATAGAAATGGAAGACAGAATAATTCCAAGAATGGACAAAGAATTGAGTCAGTCTTTAAGAGATTCACTTAAGAAAAAGGGAATAACTATATTAACTGAAAAGAAAGTTTCTGAATTTAAGGAAGAAGGAAATAAAATAGTAGTATGTATTGAAGGAGAAGAACCAATAAAGGCAGATTTAGGTCTATATGCTATAGGAAGACAAGCTAATCTATCTGGTATAGAAGACTTAGATGTTAAAATAGATAGAGGTTCAATAGCTGTAAATAGCAAAATGGAAACAAGTATACCAAGTATATATGCAGTAGGTGATGTTACTGGAGGTATAATGCTAGCTCATGCAGCTTTTAAAATGGGAGAGGTAGCAGCTTCAAATGCTTTAGGTATGGATGAAGAAGTAGATTTAAGTGCATTACCTAGTTGTGTTTATACAGTTCCAGAGGTTGCATCAGTTGGACTTACAGAAGAAGATGCTAAACAAAAATATAATATAAAAATCGGTAAATTTAACTTTGCTGGAAATGGAAGAGCTTTAGCTTCTGGGCAAGAGCAAGGATATGTAAAAGTAATATCAGATGCTAAATATGGAGAAATTTTAGGTGTGCATATGTTTGGATGTGGTGTAGCAGAACTTATAAATCATGCAGCATCATTTAAGGCATTAGAAATACCTGCCGATGAAGCTAGTGATTTGATTTTTGGTCATCCATGCACTTCAGAAGCTCTAATGGAAGCTTTAGCAGATGTAAATGGTGAGTGTTTACATTTACCAAAAAAATAAGCTATTAACCTAAGTTTATATAATATATAAAATCTTGAAACACTCAATTAGCCATACCCTTTTTGTATAAATGTATGTATTTATACAAAAAGGGGTATTTTTTTGGAAAAATATAACATAGAGTTATTTGTAGTTTTTGTTGTACAAAAAAGATAGTAATATAGAATAATAGTGTCATTTTATATTTATTACAGAAAGATTTAGGAGAAAAGACTTTTTTGTTTTTTAAGATAGTATTATTTGTAAAAAATAAAAAAAATTTTCTTAATATTTAAATAAAAGAATAGCTTGATTTAAACGTTATAAGTTTATGAAGTAAAAAATGGCACAAAAAAAACACTATGTGGCATGTAAGTTGCTTATATAAATAGTAAGGAGGGACAATTACAAATGAGGCAAAGAATAAAAAACTTAATTGAAAATGAAGATAAAAAAAATCCTTTAACAGATGAAGCAATTTCAAGTATGTTAAATATTCGAAGAGAAGATGTTACCTTTTTAAGAAATGAATTAAAAATAGAAGATTCTAGACAAAGAAGAAAAGTTGTTTTGATTAAAGCTATAAAAGATATTGTAAAAGAAGAAAAAAATATAAATAAAAATGATATAACAAGAAGATTAAATAGTATTGGATTTACTGTATCGAGATTTACAGTTATACAGTATTTAAAAGAAATCCAAGATTCTGGTGATTTAAAACATGATAAAGAGCATGATGATAAAAAAGAGGAACTAAATGATAAAGAAGAAAAAATAGATGTAGCCTTTGATAAATTAATAGGAAGTAGTGGAAGTTTAAGTACAATCATCAAATTAGCTAAGGCAGCTATACTTTATCCACCTCATGGATTGCATACTATTATTATGGGTCCAACTGGTGTTGGAAAAAGTGAGTTAGCAGAGTGCATGTATAACTTTGCAGTAGAATCATCTAGATTTCCTAAAAATGCACCATTTATAGTCTTTAATGCAGCTGACTACTCAGAAAATCCACAACTTTTGTTATCTCAATTATTTGGTCATGTTAAGGGTGCTTTTACAGGAGCTGATGAAACTAAAGAAGGTCTGGTAACAAAAGCAGATGGGGGAATCTTGTTTATAGATGAAATACATAGATTGCCCTATGAGGGTCAAGAAATACTCTTTCAATTGATTGATAAGGGAATGGTTAGAAAATTAGGAGAAACAAAGCTTACAAATAAAATAAATGTAATGATTATTTCTGCAACTTCTGAACCAATAGATTCTCATTTACTTAATACCTTTAAAAGACGTATACCTGTGACAATTGAAATACCAGAATTAGTTGCAAGACCATTAAACGAAAGATTTGACATTATAAACAATTTTTTCTTGATAGAAGCCCAAAGAATGGGAGCAAACATACACATAAAATCAGATGTCTTAAAAGCCCTTATGCTTTATGATTGTATAGGAAATGTAGGTCAGCTTAGAAGTGATATTCAAGTAGCTTGTGCTAGAGGACTATTAAATCAACTTACAAATAAACAAAAAGAAGTAACTATAAATATATCAGATGTACCTGGGTATGTGAAACAAGGTCTTATAAGGATAAGAAATTGTAGAGGAAAGATAGAAAATTATGTAGATGGAGATTTAATTATAGATTCAGACTTTCAAATTGAGATAGAAAAGAAAAATGAAGATATATATACTTTCCCAGATGAAATCTACAAACTTACTGAAAGAAGACACATTGATTTATTAGAACAAGGTTTAGATTTTGATGTTATCAATAGGATTGTCGGAGGAGAATTAGAAAGCTGTATTCAGAAGTACATAAAACAAGTTAAAAAAGTTTCTATCACTGAGAATTTACCTGATATAAGTCCAATTGTTGGAAAATACATTGTAGAGTTAACTTATGAAGTAATCAAAATAGCATCACAGTATCTTAATTCATTAGAACCAAATCTACATTTATGTTTAGCTGTTCATTTAAAAGCAGCTTTTGAAAGATTAAAAGAAGGAAAGGTAATATCAAATGCGCATTTGAAAGAGATAATAGGAAATTATCCATTAGAGTATTCTGTAGCAGAAAAGGTAGCACAACATTTAAAGGAAAGATACAATATAAATTTGCCAAAAGAAGAAATAGGTATAATAGCAATATATTTTAAAATGAGTAGTAGAGGAGAAATTTCTGAACAAAAAAAGATAGGTGTACTTCTCATGGCTCATGGAAGAGTTGCATCATCTGTGTGTGAGGTTACCAATAAGTTATTAGGTATTAATCACGCAAGGTATTTGGATATGCCATTTGAGAAAAAGCCGGAAGAAATGATTGAAGAAGCTACTACTGTAATAAAAGATATTGATGAAGGAAGAGGAGTAATTATATTAGTTGATATGGGTTCACTTTCATACTTTGGAGATATTATCTCTGGAAAAACAGGGATTGATATAAGAACAATATCTAGATTTGATACATTACTCTGTATAGAAGTCATACGAAGAGCAGTTCTACCAGATTTAACAATAGATGAGATAGTTGATGAAGTTAAAAATATAGAGCCATTAGTAAAAGATAAAGTTAGTAAAGAGAACAATTCAAAAGTAGACAATAGAAAGCCTATAATTGTAACATTATGTATTACTGGATTGGGAGGAGCTTGTAAGATAAAGCAAAGTTTAGAGGAAAGTATTAAAGGGATAAATGAAAAGGTTGATATAGAGACTATTGGTATGATTGAATATCCAAGTCTTGATTTAGAGATAAAACAAATAAGTAATGAGAAAAATGTAATCGCAATAGTTGGAACAATTGACCCTCAGATACCAAACATCCCATTTTTTAGCCTAGTAGACATTAATGATAAAACAAAATTAAATCAAATAAATAACTTAATTGATACAAATCAAATTGCCAAAATAAATAAAAAATATGAATTATCTGATTTAATTCAAGAAGAAGATATATTTGTAGATTTAGAAATAAAATCAAAAGAAGAAGTTCTCAAATATATGAGCAAAAAACTTAGAGAAAAAGGCTATGTAACAAAAAATTTCTATAAAAAAGTAGTGGAAAGAGATAACTTATTTCCAACTGAGTTGTCAGATGGAATAGCAATACCTCATACAGATGGAATTGATGTAATCAGACCAGCAATAAGCATAGCAATCTTAAAAAATCCTATTGTATGGAGTAAAAACAAAGTAAAAATAATACTTCTACTAGCTGTAGACCAGAAATGTTTTAATCCATTGAATACTCTACTTACATTTATAGAAACAGATGAATTTAAAAAAATAAAAAACATTAAAGATAGAGATTTTATTAGGGAGATGATATTAGATGGAGTCAATGCAAATAATTAGTAGCAATTTAATTTTTAAAGATATTGAAGTATCAAGTAATGAAGATGCTTTGAAGTTTTTGGGACAACGTTTATTTGAGGAACAATATGTAAAAAAAAGTTATATAGAAGCAGTCATAGCAAGAGAGAAAAAATATGCAACAGGACTGCCAACAGGAATTTATGGAGTAGCAATACCACATACAGATATAGTCCATGTAAATGAACCAGGGATAGCTATTGGTATATTAAATGAACCTGTAAAATTCATAATGATGGGTACAGATGATACTGAAATTGATGTAAAGGTTATATTTATGTTGGCAGTTAAAGAGCCACAAGAGCAATTACAACTATTAGAAAGACTTATGACAATATTTCAAGATGAAAATATTTTAAATAATATTATTGATTTAAGTGAAGAAAGTGTAAGTGATTTATTAAATTCTAAACTGAATAATTAAACATACACAAATAGTATTAAAAATATAAAAAGTTATCAAAGATTTCTAATTACAGATATCTTTAAAAATAAAATAATTTTAATGGGGGTGAATAATGTGGCTAAAAAAATATTAGTTGCATGTGGAACAGGAGTATGTACTTCAACAATTGCTATAAACAAATTAAAGAAGGCATTAGAAGAAGCTGGTAAATTAGATAGGGTTAGTATTACGCAATGTAAAGTAGTAGAAGTGGCTTCAAAAGCACCAGATTATGATTTAATAATCTGTACTACACAAATATCTAGTAGTATAAAAACACCTGTAATAAATGGGCTACCTTTTTTAACTGGAGTAGGAATGGATAAATTAATCAAAGAAGTGCTTGAAAAATTAGAGTTATAATTTGAATTTTTAAATGAAATAGTCTCTAAAATTTTTCGGTTTTAGAGACTGAAAATTAAATAGAGGAGGAAGTTTAGATGGCGATATTAAATTTCATTGTTGGTTTGGGTGCACAAGTAATGATGCCAATAATAATATGTATTTTTGGCTTGATATTAGGTACAAAGCTTGGGAAATCTTTAAGAGCTGGTTTAACAGTAGGGGTTGGATTTATAGGTCTTAATACTATTATAGCTTTGTTAACAGATAACTTAGGTCCAGCTACACAACAAATGGTCAAAAATTTAGGGCTAAGCTTATCAATAATAGATGTTGGATGGCCAGCAGCATCAGCTATAGCTTTTGCATCAACAGTGGGTGCTTTAATTATTCCAATAGGTCTTGTAGTAAATATAGTTATGTTAATTACTAATACAACTCAAACTGTTGATGTAGATATATGGGATTACTGGCATTTTGCATTTACAGGAGCTTTGGTGGCAGGGGCTACACAAAGTGTTATGTGGGGTGTATTTGCAGCAGTAGCCAATATGGTAATTGTTTTAGTAATGGCAGATTTAACAGCTCCAGGTATAGAAGAATACTTAGGAATGCCAGGTATATCTCTTCCTCATGGATTTACACAAGCATTTGTTCCAATTGCTATAGTTGTAAATAAAGTACTAGATTTGATTCCAGGGATAAATAAAATTGAAATAAATGCTGACACATTACAGAAAAAATTTGGTCTATTTGGAGAACCTTTAATAATGGGGTCTTTAATAGGGATAATAATTGGTATTGCAGCGAAGTATGGCATAAAAGGTATATTGCAGTTAGGAATAACTATGGGAGCTGTTTTAATACTAATTCCAAAGATGGCAGCTTTGTTAATGGAAGGTTTGTTGCCAGTTTCAGAGGCAGCACAAGAATTTATTGAAAAGAGATTTAAAAATAGAGGTAAAATATACATCGGTTTAGATTCAGCAGTAGGAATAGGACATCCTGTTACATTATCAGTTGCATTAGTACTAGTACCTCTAACTATAGTTATAGCAGCTATCTTACCAGGTAATAAAGTTTTACCTTTTGCAGATTTAGCTGTAATACCATTTGCACTTGTTTTAATCGTCCCAATTACAAAAGGGAATGTATTTAGAACTCTAATAATAGGAATAGTTATTATTACTTCTGGACTACTAATTGCAACTAATTTAGCACCTCTATTTACCCAAATGGCTTTAAATGCAAGCTTTAAAATGCCTGAAGGAGCAACTATGATTTCAAGTATTTGTGATGGTGCAAATCCATTAAGCTGGGTATTTGTAAAAATTATGAATTACAAAGTAATTGGAGGAATAATTTTGGCTGTTATAGCTTTAGGGATGGCTATCTATAATAGAAGTAGAATAATAAAGGAAAATAAAGCATTATCTACACAAGATGAAGCTTAAATGTAATTTTATTAAGGAGTGTGTAAATTATGAAAAAATATATATATGATTCTAAAAGATATACAGTTAGTGTAACAATACCAGGAATTTTTATGATTTTAATATTGATTTATGCACTATTTAATAATTATATAAATCCTAGTATTAATATATATAGCCTGATGATAGTTATTTGTACTTATGGAGTATTTAATACGTTTGTATCTTCAAGTAATCCTAAAATGATTACTATGGACAATAAATACATATGTTTTAGTTCATTTAATATTACACATAAGTATGAAATTAAAGATATAAAAAAAATAAGAATAAGAGAATTTCATGGCAAAAAAATGTATCTAAAAATTAATGATGGTAGTTTTCTTAAGGGGAGATATTGGATAAAAACAAACATGTTTAATGGCAATATAGAATTATATAATTATTTTATTGAATTAGAAGAATGTTTGCACCCAGAATCATTAAAATTTAGAAATAAAAGCTTAAAGAGTAATGAACTATAAAAAATGAAAATTTCAAATTAAAATCGACTTGTGTTTAGTATAAGTATATAAGTTTAAATTTTATAAAGAGTTTTTAGAATTTTCAATTAAAATGTCAAGCGTAATATCTTATTGTGTAAGATATATAACAGGAACATATAAAACTATGTTTCTAATAAATGGGAGGATTTAGCTAATGTTATTAGAAAATTTGAGAAAAGAGGTATTACAAGCGTCTTTAGACCTTCTAAACTATAATTTAGTTACATTGACAGGAGGAAATGTCAGTGGAAGAGATGAAGAAACTGGATATATAGCAATCACACCAAGTGGAATGGATTATAGAAATCTTACACCAAGTGATATTGTTGTAATAGATATAGATGGAAATACTGTAGATGGTAAATGGAAAGCATCAGTGGATTCACCAGACCACTTATATATATATAAACATAGAAATGATATAAATAGTATAATACATACACACTCTACATATTCAAGTTGCTTTGCAATTTTAAATGAGTCTATAGAGTGTGCAAGTACAACTCTTGCAAATGAAGTAGGAGGTTCAGTTCCAGTTGCAAAATTTTCACCACCAACATCTAATCAGATGGGAAAATGTGTTATTGATGCAATAGGTGATAAGAGAGCTTGTCTTTTAGCAAATCATGGAGTAATTGCAGTTGGACCATCTGTAAACCATGCATTTACAGCAGCAGTAATGTTAGAAGACGCAGCAAAAGTATATTATTTGGCAAAGTCAATTGGTACACCAGTATTATTGCCAGATGAAGAAATTCAAAGAGCTAGAAATGTATTTCTTAATGTGTATGGTCAGGACAAGTAAACCTAATAAAACTCTCAGAGTAATATAAAAACACAGATGTTCAGTAATAGTAAGGTGTTGTATTATGTTATAATAAGTTTAATGATTTAGAAAGAATAATTTAAAGTTAAATACTATGTAAACTTATTTAAATTTAAAATAAATAGGAAGATAAAATATAAAAGGAGTCTATATTTTTATGTATTACTTATTAAACAAAAACACCAATCCTTACTTTAATTTAGCTCTAGAAGAGTATCTATTTTTAAATGAGAAATATAATGATGATATCATAATCATATGGAGAAATGAAGAATCTATTTTTATAGGAAAAAATCAAAATCCATATCAGGAGATACATCATGATGTTATTGAAAATGGCGAAATTCCCATTTTAAGAAGAATATCTGGTGGAGGTACTGTGTATCATGACTTAGGAAACATCAATATATCATTTATACAAAAAAATAGGAATCTTCATGAAATAGATTTTTTAGAACATACTAAATTTATGCAAAGTATGCTTTTATCATTTGGATTAGATGTATCTATAACAGAAAGAAAAGATTTATTCTTGAATGGTAAAAAAATTTCTGGTTCTGCACAATCTATAAAAAGGCAAAATTCTCTTTATCATGGAACTCTTCTTTATGATTCAGATTTAAATAAATTAACTAAGTATTTAAATTCAGATAAATCAACAGAATCAAAGGCAACTAAGTCTGTTTCAAGCAAAGTTACAAATATTAATTTTCTACTTAAAAAAGATATAAATTATTTTTTAGATTATTGTGTTAATTATATGAAAAATAATATAAAAAATATAAAAGAAATTGAATTAGACGATGATGATATCAAAAGTGTATACAATCTGGTAGAAGATAAATATAAAAAAACAGAATGGATATATAATAAAACGCCTAAGTTTCAAATAGTTTTACCAATTGATAATAAAAGGAAAATCAATGTACATGTTAATAAATGGAAAATATCAAAATGTTTTATTTCTTGTAAAGATGGTATAGTCAATATGGATAAATTGATAGAAGTAGGTTTTAACAAACAAGAAATAAAAAACAATATTTTAGAAAATTATCCAGATTACATGGATTTAATTGATTTAATATTTTAATACAAAACCTCTAGATTGATAAACTTGTTTTATATCAATCTAGAGGTTTAAATATTTTTTATAGATATACAAACTGTTACAAAGTTGTAAAATAAAAAGATGAAGCTATTGAAAAATCAATATAATTTGCAACAGACACACATATTTTAGGCTAGAAAATGGATATTACCTATTTATACAACTGAAAATTTAATATATAATTAATCAGATGGTTAAAATATAAAAACATTAAAAGTTTTAATAAATGATAGGTAAAAATAAAATACGAGGTGATACCATGTATAGTGTTATAATTGTTGCGGCAGGAAGCGGAAGGAGAATGAACTTAGACGTAAATAAGCAGTTCATAAAATTAAGAGAAAAAGAAATCATAGCGCATACAATTCAAGTTTTTTACGAAAATATAAATATAGATGAAATTGTGGTATGTATAAAAAAAGAAGAGGAAGATTTTTTTAAGGAAAATATAATAAATAAATATAACTTTAAAAATATAAAAATAGCATATGGTGGAAAAGAAAGACAAGACTCAATATATAATGGATTAAAAAAATTAGATAAAAATTGTGATATAGTACTTATTCATGATGGAGCGAGACCTTTTGTAGACCATAGAATAATAAATGAATCTATAAAAATGGCTAAAGAAAAAAAGGCCGTGGTTGTAGGTGTACCAGTAAGTGATACTATAAAAATAGTATCTGATGGTACAGTACAAGAAACTCCAGAAAGAAGTCTATTGTGGGCAGCACAGACCCCTCAAACTTTTGAATATAATCTTATAATAAATGCTTATGAACAAGCGTATAAAACTAACTATTATGGAACAGATGACTCAATGTTAGTAGAAAATATAGGGCAAAGTGTTACGATGGTAATGGGTTCTTATGAAAATATAAAAATAACTAGTCCAGAAGATTTAAATATAGCAGAACAAATATTAAATATGGAAAAAAGAGATGAAGTGAATAGTAGAAGGAGAATTGTATGAGAATAGGATTGGGATATGATGTACACAAATTGACAGAAGAAAGAAAACTTATAATTGGTGGAGTAGAGATACCACATGATAAAGGTTTACTAGGTCATTCTGATGCTGATGTATTGATACATGCAATAATGGATTCTATTTTAGGGGCATTAGCTTTAGGCGATATAGGGAAGCATTTCCCAGATACAGATGAAAAATATAAGGGAATAGATAGTATGAAATTATTAGAACATGTATATAATCTAATAACAAGTAAAGGATATAAAATTGGTAATATAGATAGTACTATAATTGCTCAAAGTCCTAAAATGGCTCCTCACATTGAGAGTATGAGAAAAAACATAGCAAAAGCTTTAAGTACAGATATTGAAAACATAAATATAAAAGCAACTACAGAAGAAGGTCTTGGTTTTACAGGAGCAAAACAAGGAATAGCTTCACAAAGTATTTGTTTATTATTATTGACAAGTCAGAATAATTAATATATTATTAGTAATAAGTTTAATGGATATCAAATAATAGGCCTATATAGAATATCTATAATATGTGAATTTAAGTAAAATTAATATAAATATAAAATTAGCTATGATAAAGAAATAGTAAAATGATGAAATCTTCACAGAGAGAAAACAGAGGTGAGAGTTTTCAAGAGGAAGTCTTTGAACCTGTCTTTTAGCTTAAAGGTATAAAAATCTTTACGGTAGGAACCGTTACATTCCCTAAAGAGAGCTATTTATATAGCTAACTAGAGTGGTACCGCGGAAATCAAACCTTTCGTCTCTATACTTGTATAGAGACGAGGGGTTTTTTATATTTTCAGGAAAACAATATTCAGGAGGAATTTATTAATGAAAATGTCTAAAATGTTTATGCCAACATTGAAGGAGATTCCAGCAGATGCTGAAATCACAAGCCATCAATTAATGGTGAGGTCAGGAATGATAAAAAAAATGACTTCAGGAGTTTATAATCAATTGCCAATGGGGTTAAGGGTATTCAAAAAAATTGAGCAAATAATTAGAGAAGAATTAAATAAAAAAGATTGTCAAGAAATATTATGTGCGGCTTTACTTCCATCAGAATTGTGGAAAGAATCTGGAAGATGGACTGCTATGGGTGCAGAAATGTTTAGGTTAAAAGATAGAACAGAAAGAGAGTACTGCCTTGGGCCAACGCATGAAGAAGCTTTTACTGACATAATAAGACAGGAGATTACTTCATATAAACAATTACCACTGAACTTGTATCAAATACAAGTAAAGTATAGAGATGAGAGAAGACCAAGATTTGGTGTTATGAGAACTAAGACTTTTACAATGAAGGATGCATACAGTTTTGATGTAGATGAAGCAGGGTTAGATAAATCATATCAAGATATGTTTGATGCATATGTAAGTATATTTGATAGATGTGGATTAGACAATAGCCCAGTACAGGCAGACTCAGGAGCTATAGGAGGTTCTACATCAGCTGAGTTTATGGTTAAATCAGAAGTTGGAGAAGATGAAGTTGTATTCTGTAGTGGATGTGACTATGCAGCCAATGTAGAAAGAGCAGAGTCTTGTAATGCAGTATCAGAAAAAGAAGAAATGAAGGAATTAGAAGAAGTTCATACACCAGGAGCATCTACAATAAAAGAATTAGAAGAGTTTTTAAATGCTTCTCCAGATAAATTTGCTAAGACTTTAGTATATGAAGCAGATGGGAAAACAGTTGTAGTTGTTGTAAGAGGAGATAGAGAAGTTAATGAAGTCAAAGTATCTAATGCAATAGGTTCTGTTATAGAATTTGCACTTGCTACAGACGATGTTGTAAGAAAAGTAACTAATGCAGAGGTTGGATTTGCTGGACCAATAGGAGTAAATGCTGATTATGTCTTTATAGATAAAGAAATTGTTGAGCAAAGAAATATAGTTGTTGGAGCTAATAAAACTGAGTATCACATAAGAAATGCTAACTATGGAAGAGATTTTAAAGGTATAGTTGGAGACTTTAGAAATGTTCAAGAAGGTGACAAGTGTATAGTATGTGGCAAACCTCTTGAAATAGCTAGAGGTGTTGAAGTAGGACACATATTTAAGTTAGGAACTAAATACTCAGAATCTATGAATGCAAACTTTATTGATAGAGATGGTAAATCAAAACCTATAATAATGGGATGCTATGGTATAGGTGTAGAAAGAACAGCAGCAGCTATAATTGAGCAACATAATGATGAAAAAGGTATAATTTGGCCTTTATCAGTAGCTCCATATCATGTTGTGATAGTTCCAGCAAATATGAAAAATGAGGAACAAATGTCATTAGCTGAAAAGATATATAATGATTTACAAGATATGGGTGTTGAAGTCTTATTAGACGATAGAGATGAAAGAATTGGTGTTAAATTCAACGATTCAGAATTAATAGGAATACCTATGAGAATTACAGTAGGTAAAAATATTGATGAAGGTAAAGTAGAATTTAAACTTAGATACGAAGAAGATAAAGAGTTAATTAAAATAGAAGAAATAAGTGAAAAAGTAAAAGCAGAATTTATCAAAAACAATGTTAAGTTAGGATAATAATTTAAAGAAAGCTACTGTATAGATAATCAGAGTTGTACTTTATAAATGCCCTTTTATCTATATAAAAAAGATAAAAGGGTGTTTTTGTATAAAAACATAATAAATGAGGAGGTAATTAAGATGGCAAAAAATGAAAAACAATTTGTTGAAGAAATAACAAAGATGGAAGATGATTTTCCACAGTGGTATACAGATGTTATAACTAAGACTGATTTAGTTGATTATGCACCAGTAAAAGGATTTATGGTCATAAAACCATACGGATATGCTTTATGGGAAAAAATGCAAGAATTTATGGATAAAAAATTCAAAGAAACTGGACATAAAAACTGTTATTTTCCATTATTGATACCAGAAAGTTTATTAAACAAAGAAGCAGAGCATGTTGAGGGGTTTGCTCCAGAAGTTGCATGGGTAACACATGGAGGAAATAAAAAACTAGAAGAAAGATTATGTGTAAGACCTACTTCAGAAACTATAATATGTACAATGTATGCTAAATGGCTAAAATCATATAGAGAGTTACCATATCTTTATAATCAATGGTGTTCAGTTGTTAGATGGGAAAAATCAACTAGACCTTTCTTAAGAACATCTGAATTCTTATGGCAAGAAGGTCATACATTACATGAAACAGCAGAAGAAGCACAACAAGAAACAATACAACAATTAGAAATATATAAAGCTTTATGTGAAGAATTGCTTGCAATGCCAGTTGTATCTGGTCAAAAAAGTGAAAGTGAAAAATTTGCAGGTGGTGAAAGAACATATACTATAGAAGCTATGATGCATGATGGGAAAGCATTACAATCAGGTACAAGTCACTTCTTAGGACAACACTTTACAAAAGCGTTTGATATTACTTTTGCAGATAGAGAAGGTAACTTAGCTAATCCATATCATACATCTTGGGGAGCATCTACAAGACTTATAGGTGGGCTTATAATGACTCATAGTGATAATAGAGGTTTAGTATTACCACCAAGAGTAGCCCCAATACAAGTTGTTATAGTTCCTATAGCTGCTAAAAAAGGCAATGTAATGGAAACTGTTGATAAAATATATGCAGATTTAAAAGCTAAAGGAGTAACTGTAGAAGTTGATGATAGAGATAACTATACAACTGGATGGAAATTTAATGAGTGGGAAATGAAAGGTGTACCAGTAAGAATTGAAATTGGACCAAAAGATATAGAAAATAATCAAGCTATGATATTTAGAAGAGATACTCTAGAAAAGAGTTCTATGCCTCTAGAAGGATTAGCTGATGCTGTATATAATTTATTTGATGTTATACACAATGATATGTTTGAAAAAGCAAGAAAACATAGAGAAGATAATACATCTGTAGTTGAAAATATGGATGAATTTAGAAAGGCCTTGGAAGAAAAACCAGGATTCATAAAAACTATGTGGTGTGGAGATGCTGAATGTGAGGCTAAGATTAAGGAAGAGACAGGGGCGACTATAAGATGCCTACCTTTTGAACAAGAAAACTTAGGTCACAAGTGTATATATTGTGGAAAAGAAGCAGACCATATGGTAGTAATGGCAAAAGCTTACTAGAATCAAATATTTAAATGTAAAAATAATTTAGCTGGGATGTAAAGTATTAAATACTTTATCCCAGTTTTTTATTGTTTAATATTCTACTAAGATTAATAATACTTTCAATGGGTGATAATAATATAACTGAGTAGATTAAAGATTTGAAAAAGTAAAATTTTAAATTTAAATAATGTTAAAGAAGATTCTAATAGCAAGGAACATGTAGAAGAAGGATTTAGAAATTACAATAAAATTGCCGAAAAGCCCCCTTCTTTAGATGTGGGGATGAAAGGCAAGGTCTTAATATAAATAAAAGTCAGAATAATACTTGCAACCTAACACTACGAATGATAGATTATGTGTAGGAGGTGTTAGTTTTTATGTATAAATCTA
>NZ_JAGWDG010000021.1:0-48057 GCF_020658095.1 Clostridioides sp. ZZV14-6009 | reverse complement strand
GATTTATTCTTAAAGACAGGTCTTGGATACACTCTAAAAGGTGTTGGTGACAACTCTCAAATGATTAAATCTTTGGGCATAAATATTGGTTCTATAAAAATATTAGGACTTATGATTTCAAATGGACTTATAGCTTTATCTGGTAGTTTGATGGCTCAATTCTTAGGATTTTCAGATGTAAATATGGGTATTGGAACTTTAGTACTTGGAATTGCTTCTATCATAATTGGTATTACATTATTTAAGAAATTCACTTTTATTAAAGATACTACTGCAATAATTGTTGGCTCTTTCATATACCAATTCACTATATACTTTGCAATGAGTTTAGGTATGCTATCAACTGATTTAAAACTGATAACTGCCATAGTTATAATAGCTTTCTTAGCTACTGGTAACTTAAATATCTCACTAAAAAAAAACAAGTACAAAGCTAGTACCAAAAATAAATCTGAAAAAAGAGGTGTTATAGATGTTACAAATTAAAAATCTTTCAAAGAGTTTCCCAAATCCATACGGTCAACCTAATACTATATTTGAAAATTTATCAATTGACATAGAAGATGGTGAATTTGTAAGTATCATAGGTAGTAATGGAACTGGTAAATCCACTTTATTAAATATAATATCGGGTCTTATAAAAGAATCTTCTGGTCAAGTATTATTAAATAAACACAATCTATCTAATTTAGCTGAACATAGAAGAACTCAAATAGTAAGTAGAGTTTTTCAAGACCCAAGTTTAGGAACTTGTCCTTCTATGACAGTTAGAGAAAACTTATCCTTGGCTCTTAATAAAGGTAAGTTATTGAATCTAAAAAAATGTCTTCGTTATAAAAGAGATTTTCTAGAAAATTTATTAGAAGGAGTTTCTCTGGATTTAAAAAAATACCTAGACGTACAAGTACAATTTTTATCAGGAGGTCAAAGACAATCACTTTCACTAATTATGTCATGCTTAACAAGCCCTTCAGTTTTATTACTTGATGAACATACAGCGGCACTTGACCCAAAGACATCAAATGAAGTAATTGAATTAACTGATAAGATTGTAAGAAAAAAAAATATAACTACCCTTATGGTAACTCACAACTTAAAGCATGCTCTTCAGTATGGAGATAGATTGATAATGCTCCATAAAGGTGAAGTTGTCTTAGATGTAAAGGGAAAAGAAAAAGAAAAATTAACAGTTGAAGAAATATTAGAAAAATTTGAATATGCAGTTTAAAAGTATCTATTATGATAATTTAATTTTAGCTTAGTTACAAGTTAGTTTATTTATAAAATAATTTTAAAGTCATAATATTTTTAGCAATACTACAACAATTCATATGAATATATGAACACATATAACAATAAAACTTTTGAGGGGGATATAAAAATGATTAATAAAAAAAGATTGGTAAGTTTAATTTTAGCTGGTGCTCTTGGAGTATCTATGCTTACAGGATGTTCACAAGGTGGAGACTCTGGCAATTCTAAACAAGAAAATAGCTCTAAAGATAAAGAAGTGAAAAAAATTGGTATAACTCAATTGGTTGAACATCCAGCATTAGATGCTACTAAAACAGGATTTGTAAAAGCCTTAGAAAAAAATGGATTTAAAGATGGAGAAAATATTGATATAGATTTCCAAAATGCTCAAAATGATATGCCTACTACACAAAGTATTGCAAGTAAATTTGCATCTGATAAAAAGGATTTAATATTTGCCATATCTACTCCATCTGCTCAAGCAGCGTACAATGCAACTAAGGATATACCTATACTTATAACTGCTGTCAGTGACCCTGTTGCTGCTGGCTTAGTTAAATCAATTGAAAAACCAGGTGGAAATGTATCTGGAACATCAGATTTCGTTTCTGTGGAAAAAGGCTTAGAACTTCTTAAAATATTTGCTCCTAAGGCAAAAACTATAGGAGTTATGTACAATACTAGTGAAGTTAATTCAAAAGTTCAAGTGGATGCTTTAAAAGAATATGCTTCTAAAAATGGTTTTAAAGTTGTTGAAAAAGGGATAACTACTTCAAATGAAGTCAATCAGGGAATTTCTAGTTTAGTTGGTAAGATAGATGTTTTATATGTTCCTACTGACAACTTAGTAGCTTCTTCTATGCCTATAGTTTCTAAAATAGCTACTGAAAATAAGATTCCAGTTATAGCAGCTGAATCTGGTCCAGTTGAAAAAGGTGCTCTTGCTTGTCAAGGTATAAACTATGAAAAACTTGGTTACAAAACAGGTGAGATGGCTGTTAAAATTTTAAATGGTGAATCAGTTTCTGATATGCCTGTAGCTACATCAGATGATACAGATATCATTGTTAATGAAGATATATTAAAAGCTTTAGGTATGGAAAAACCTTCTAATGAAAATATTTCTTATGTAAAAACTAAACAAGAATAAATATAATAGATTTTTATGAGGGAGTGGTCAAAATGAAGTCCAGTAAGTTGATAAATTTAATTTTAATTGGTGTTCTTAGTGTATCCACCATTACAGGTTGTTCTAAAAATAATGAGGATGATTCAAATAAATCATCTGATAAAAATAATGAAATTAAAAAAATTGGTATTACTCAATTGGTTGAGCATCAAGCTTTAGATGCATCTAGAGAAGGATTCATTAAAGCTCTAGAAGATAATGGATTTAAAGATGGTAAAAATATAGAAATAGATTATCAAAATGCTCAAAATGATATGCCTACTACACAAACTATAGCTAGTAAATTTGTTTCTGATAAAAAAGATTTGATATTTGCTATATCTACTCCATCTGCTCAGGCAGCATACAATGCTACTAAAGATATACCTATACTTATAACTGCTGTAACTGACCCTGTTTCTGCTGGATTTGCAGATTCTTTAGATAAACCAGGTAAAAATGTTTCTGGAACTTCCAATTTTACACCTATTGATAAGAGTTTAAAGGCTCTTGATATACTCATCCCACAAGCAAAGACTATAGGTGTTATATATAATACTAGCGAGGTAAATTCTAAAGTTCAAGTTGATAACTTGAAGAAATATGCAAATGATAAAGGCCTTAAAATTGTTGAAAAAGGAATTAGTTCTTCTAGTGAAATAAATCAAGCTGCTTCTAGTTTAATGGGTAATGTAGATGTTATTTACGCTCCTACAGATAATTTACTTGCATCTTCTATGCCTATAGTTTCTCAACTTGCTACTAAAAACAAAATACCTATAATAGCTGCAGAAGAGGGTATGGTAAAAGGTGGAGCATTGGCTTGCCAAGGTATAGATTATGAAAAATTAGGTTATAAGACTGGTGAGATGGCTGTTAAGATTCTAAAAGGAGAATCTAAAGTTTCAGATATGCCTATAACAAGTTTAGAAGAAACTAATTTAATTATTAATGAAGATACTCTAAAGGCACTTTCTATAGATAAACCTTCTGACGAGAATATAGTTTATATTAAAACTGAAAATAAATAATTTGGCTACTCTAATTAATATAAAATATTAAAACAAAGTAAAATTCAATGAGATTTTTGTATACAATCAATATGCCTGTTTCTATGAGTTTTTCAAGACATAAAACAGGCATATATTTTTACTTTTAATACATTATTTATTTAAAGATAGTATGTAAATACTCTTAACTTATTTATATAAATAAGCTTATTTTTCTATTTTCTTTATTACTCTACATGGATTTCCAACTGCTATAGTATTTGATGGTATATCTTTTGTAACCACACTTCCTGCACCTATTACCACATTATCACCTATAGTAACTCCTGGAGTTATAATTGCTCCTCCACCTATCCATGCATTATGCCCTATCTTTACAGGTGAGCCATACTCTATTCCTGAAATTCTAAGCTGTGCATCAATTGGATGATAAGCTGTATAAATTTGAACATTTGGAGCTAACATTACATTATCACCGATTTCAATTTTACATACATCTAAAAAAATACAGTCATAATTTGCAAAAAAATTTTCACCTACATGTATATTATATCCATAGTCACACTTTATGCTTTGTTCCACATTTATTTTATTACCAACTGAACCAAATAGTTGTCTTAAAATATCTGCTCTCTTTTCATACTCATCTTCCAAAGTATTATTAAATAATCTAGTTAATTTTCTACAATACTCTCTCTCTTTTACTAACAATTCATCACTTGCATAGTAACCTTGACCTGACAACATTTTTTCTTTTTCAGTCATATAATTTACTCCTTTTCGTTGTAATTGTACTTAAAGCAAAATAAATATTCCTGTGGAAAATCTAAATAAATGCTGTCTCCCTTCTCAAATCTCATTTTGTTTTTTTCTAATTCTATTTGAATAGGCATACTTTCACTAGATAAATTATGGTTTCTAGCATATATAGTATATGTAAATGGATTTTCTATGATGTTAATTAATTGAAAACATAACTTGCCATCTAAATTTTCACTAGAATCTAAAACCTTAATATGATGCTCTCTGATTCCCACATATTCTATATTATCACCTATGTTTCCAGTTAATGTCAACTTGCATCCCCAATCTGTGGCGTAAATAGTATTTTCATCTATTCTATTTAATCGAGATATATTTTTACATCCTGTTATTTTTGCTTCTATAAGATATTTTGGAAACTCAAATAGTTCTTTTTTAGGTCTTTTGGGAAGACCTTCTCCTTTATTATAAACCATAATATCATCACAAACTCGGTAAGCTTCTTCAATATCATGAGTAACAAACAATATATCTCCCTTATAATCTTTTAACATGTTCATAAGTTCTTTTTCCATATTACTCCTCAAATGATGGTCTAATGCAGAAAAAGGTTCATCTAAAAGTAGTATATCTGGAGATGTAGCTAATGCTCTAGCTAGTGCCACTCTTTGTTGTTGCCCACCAGATAATTGCCAAGGATATCTCCCCTCAAATCCATTTAATTTAAGTATTTCTAAATATTTCATTATTATTTCCTTTTTTTCATCTTTACTTAACTTTGAAAGACCAAGTTCGATATTTTGGCTTACAGTCATATGTGGAAATAATGCATAGTTTTGAAATAAAAAACCAACATTTCTTTCTTGTGTTGATAAATTTATCTTTTTTTCAGAATCAAACAACACTCTTTCATTTAATATAATCTTACCTCTTGTAGGTTTTTCAAGTCCTGCTATACATTTTAATGTCATACTTTTTCCAGAACCAGATTCACCTAAAAATCCTAAAATTCCTTTTTCCTGTTCAATTTTTACTTTTAATTTAAAAGAGGATAAATCTTTTTCAATATCTACATATAAACTCAACTATCTACACCTCTTTCCTATTATTTTCTGCTGGAATTCCGACCAATAATTTAATAATAAAATCATTGCTATAGATATTGCTACAATAATCATAACCCACATCATAGCTTTATTCATATCTCCACCTTCAACTGCAAAAAATATAGCGATTGGCATCGTTTGAGTTTTGCCAGGTATATTTCCAGCTATCATAAGTGTAGCACCAAATTCTCCAAGTGCTCTGGCAAACGACAACACAAGTCCACCTATTATCCCAGGCCAAGCTAATGGTACTGCAATCTTTAAAAAAACTTTCCATTCATTAAGACCTAAGGTTCTAGCAGCAGACAACATATTGTTATCAATTTGTTCAAAAGCTGACCTTGAGGTTCTATACATCATAGGAAAAGATACTACTACTGCTGAGATTACAGTTGCTGTCCAGCTAAATATTAAGGTTTTATCAAAATTCAGTAAAAATTTACCTACAAAGCCATTTTTCCCACATAACAACAATAAAAAGAATCCAACAACTGTGGGTGGCAAAATTAATGGAAGTGTAAATATACCATCTATAAGACCTTTCCACTTACCTCTATAGTTAGCCATAATATATGACACAAATATTCCTATTATAAAAGTTATTATCGTTGACAAAAAAGCTGTCTTAAGTGATATCCATAAAGGTGACCAATCTGTCCCCATTTTTTCCCTCCTTAATTTAAATGGAAATAGTGAAATTAATAAATCTATTAATTTCACTATTTCCATTTTATTATAATATACAATTATTTTCAATTTTCATTTATCTATATACAATTTCTTTTTAATTATATATAAATTATTTTTAAACTTATTCTACTTTTTTATATCCAAATTCCTCAAAAATCTTTTGTCCTGCATCACTTAATAGAAATTCTTCAAATTTCTTAGCAGCATCTGCATTTTTACTAGCTTCAATTACTGCAACTGGATATGTAATAGGTGAATGAGTTTTTTCATCTGTTTTTTCAACTACTTTTATTTTATCATTATTAACAGTATCACTAAAGTAAACGAATCCAACATCTGCATTTCCTGATTGTACCCATGCTAAAACTTCTTTTACATCTTTTGCAAACACTAATTTATCTTTCAATGTATCTTTTAAATTTAAATTAGTTAATACTTCATCTGCATATTTACCTGCTGGAACACTTTCAGCTTCTCCAACTGCAATTTTCTTTACTTTATCTGTAGTTAAGTCTTTCATACTAGATACATCGCTACCAGCAGAAGAAATAAGAACTAAATCATTTTTAACTAAATCTTTCATAGTATCAGAAACCAATAACTTTTCTTCATCTAAAGCTTTCATTTGTTTTTGGCCTGCTGAAATAAATAAATCACATGGTGCACCTTGTTCTATTTGTTGTTGAAGCGAACCTGATGCTCCATAGTTAACTGTAAGTTTTACATTGGAATCAACTTTTTTGTATTCTTCTTCAATTTTTGCCATTGCTTCTTTTAAACTTGCTGCAGCTGATATGTTTAATTCTACTGCCTCACTACTTTTACTTGTTTGTTCTTCTTTTCCATCATCTTTTGGACTTTCTTTACTACTACATCCAACTGTCCCCAAAGTTAAACATGCAACTAGTCCTAATATTCCCAATATTTTTTTCATAATACTCTCCCTTTTTGTAAATTTGATACATATTTTAATTCGTTTTATCATGTTTTATCATGTTTTGTTATGTATAACTTAATTATATATACCTGCTAATAAATTTTCAAGTAAATTATTTATATTACTTTTAAATATTTTTCTACATTTTTCTTTTTTTAATGTTAAAATAACCTTATATGGAGGTGGATTATGGACTCATTATCATCTTTGACACCTGTTGAAGTAGCTGAACTATTAAAAATAACAAAAAATACTGTATATGAATTAATCAAAAGAGGTGAGCTTCCTTCTTACAAAGTAGGTAAAAAAATAAGAGTTGATATTAAAGATGTTGAAGAATATATCAACAATCAGAAAACTAGTAAAATTAAAGATACACATTTTAACAATAAAAATATAGATATTGATAATAATTCTAAAATTATTATTTCTGGTCAAGATGTAATATTAGATATTTTAGCTAGGTCTGTTGAAAAAAAATTAGATAGAGTAAATACATTTCGCTCTTATATAGGCAGTTATAATGCTCTATATGAATTGTATAATGGCAGGGTTTCTATAGCATCATCCCATCTATGGGATTTTGAAACAGATGAATACAATAGTACTTTTGTTAAAAAACTGTTACCAGGAATCCCATGTGTACTTATAAATCTAGCTTATAGAATGCAAGGTTTTTACGTTGCTAAAGGAAATCCTAAGGAAATAAAAAATTGGAAGGATTTAACCAGACCAAATATAACACTTGTAAATCGAGAAAAAGGGGCTGGAACTAGAGTTTTGCTTGATGGCAAACTTAGACTTTTAAATTTTAATGGCACTGATATAAATGGTTATTATAATGAAGAATTATCACATTTAGGCGTAGCAAGTAAGGTTTCTCGTGGTATAGCTGATGTTGGATTGGGCAATGAAAAAGCTGCTCTACAAGTAAACAATATTGACTTTATTCCTCTTCACAAGGAACGCTATGATTTGGTCATAAAAAAAGAAGACTTAAAAAACCCTGTCTACCAAACTATAATTAGTATAATTAATTCAGCTGAATTTAAGGCTGAACTTCAGGGTCTTGGTGGATATGATTTGATTGACACAGGTAAAGTCATAGCAGAAGTTTAAAAATAAAAATCGCAATCTATTTTTACAAGACTTATAAATTAATAGTAAGGTAAATTGCGATTTTTATGTATATCAAAAAACTTAACCTATCAAAGAAACCTATACTATTCGTCTTAATAGTCATATATAGAATTCAATACACTAAACAGTTAAATATATATTAATATATATTTACATAATAGTATTTTTCCTTAATGTAGATTAACGCGTTATGTGTTTTAAATATGAATAATTCTCCTATCTTGTATACATGTGGTAAAATAAATGAGTTTAATAGGTTATATACAAAGTTGCTTTCTTCTTGTATTTTCTCAACTAATAAATTATTAATAAAATTATCTTTTTCATTTTCAATAACTTCACTCCAATTTATTTTAACTTTTAATGTGTATCTTCCTACTAAGTATACACATTCTGCAACAAATAATAACAATACTATATAGTCGGCTCCTCCTGGTTGATATAAACTTCCTGATACTAAGGGTTTAGCAAAAAAGTTATAAAAATTTAAAGTATCTCCTGTATAATCAAAAAATATCAATAGTAATCCCAAAACTCTTAATGCTCTCACATTCAACATGCCTTTTTCTTTATTATTTTTGTTTTTCATATATACTACCTCTCTTTTCGTTAGATTTTGTTATATATAATACTAAATCTTTTATTTGAGGTATAAGTGAATTTAATTGGTAGTTATTTTCATTTTCATAATCAATTAATTCATATTAAACATTTATATTTAATATGAAAAAGGGACTGTCTCAAAATAGAGATAAGCCTCTTTGTCATTGTTGAAATGATGAAAATATAGTTGATTTCATACAAAAAAGAGTGCCTCATGAACTAAAAAGTTCATTTTGAGACACCCCCTTGAAATATACAACTAATTTCTATTAATTAATAATACTACTATCTATAAACTTGAAAATTCTATTGAAATATGTTCTACTATCAGAGTCATATCCAGCGACATGTTCAACACCTTCTATAAGCCATAGCTCTTTTTTATTATGTTTGACTAAGTCATACATTGTTTGGCTATTTTGATAATTACAAACAGTGTCTTTTGTTCCATGTATAAATAGTATAGGAACATTACTCTTTTCGATTGCCTTATATGGCTCTACATCACTATACCAAAATCCAGATTTAAATTTATTATACAAATCTCCACATGCTACTACATAATTTACTAATATATTTGGTATATGTTTTTCTATTACTCCCATTCTAATGGCATCCTTCATTTCAGAATATGGAGAATCTAATATATAAAAATCGACCTCTTGACTTTCTGAATTTATAGCTGTATGCATAGTAGCCGTTCCTGCACCCATAGAAAATCCATGGATTCCCAATTTACCATCTGGGAATTTATTTTTTACAAACTTAACCATACTATCTAAATCATATCTCTCATAAAGACCAAATGTGAAATTATCGCCTCCACTGTTACCAGTATTTCTTTGATTGTAAATCAATACATTATAACCTTTATCTAAGTATTCATATGCTATTTTTAACATTTCATAGTGACTACTTCCAATTCCATGAACAACTATAATAGTATTTTTTGTTTTTATATTTGAATTTATAAAAAGACTTTCCAGTTTGTAATTATTAGAACTTTGTATCATTAACTCCTCTGTCTTGTAGTTTTTTAATTTATCTAATGGTTTATCTTTTCTCTCAGAAAATACTTTTACTACATCCTCTTTTTTTATTAACTGTTCTGAGCCAACTGAGCTATCGTACACCAATTTTCCAAATATGTACGATATGATTAATAGTATTAACAGAAATACAACTGACACAACTATTACCTTATTTGTTAAACTAATATAATTTTTAAAACTATTTTTCATATTTATTTACCATTTAATTTTCCTATATTGTGTTTTTTAAAAGTAATACAATCACTACTTATACTACTCTTATGATTTCTATTATACCTATTAATCTACTAAAATTACAAATTATATTTTTTTAATCATTAATATTTATAAGCTATTACCTCATCTAATAAATATTACTATATACTTTATTGACAAGTACTATCTAAATATTCTTCTATATTTTTCTTCTTCCTCTTCTGTGAATACATTAAATACAACTTTTAAATTTTTCTCATGATTTTCTTTTAACCACAATCTCACCCTATTTACAGCAAGATTAGCTGCTTCTTTTTTTGGATATCCAAATACCCCTGTAGAAATACCACAAAAAACGATATTCTTTATTTCATCAATTTCTCTTATAGTATTTAGAGATGATTTGTAGCAATGTAGTAATTGTTTTTCCTGTTCTTTACTTGGCTGACCACCAGATACAATAGGTCCAACAGTGTGTACTACAAATTTTGCAGGTAGACAATAACCTCTAGTTATTTTAGCATCTCCTGTATATTCTAAATGTCCTTGTTTTTTTATTATTTTGTCACAATCTTCTCTAAGTCTAGGACCTGCACATGAATGTATCTCATTATCTACACATAAATGTAATGGTTGCAGGCATCCCAATAACTTATTATTTGCAGCATTTACTATTGCATCTGCTTTTAAATTAGTTATATTGCCTCTCCATATAGCAATACCTTCCTCTACTTCTTCTATATCATTTACATCTACTAACTCTCTTTCTTCACATTCAATTAACAATAAATTATGTAACATACTCAGTATCTCTGGAGCAATTTCTTTTGGTGGATATACATTAAGAAGTCCTCTAAGTATATCTCTAGGCTTGATTTCATCATTTGATAAATTGTATATTTTAGAAGGAACTTCTTTTGAAAAATATGCAATTAAAGTGTTTATATTTTTCTTTTTTTGTTCGTCAGTTAGAGGTTTGATACTTCTATCAAAATCCTCAAATAAGTTTACATCATCAGCATAATCTCTCCACTTCATAGCTATCTCTCCATTCTTGTATTTTAGAATTATAAAAAATAATTATGTATTATGTACATACTTATTTATTTCTATAAACACTTACATAAATCCTGTTAAAAGTGTAAATTTTTTAATATTAATATATTTAAAGACAAAATATAGAACTATTTTAAGTATTTTATAGAACCCTTTATAGAAATAATATGCTACTTGCTAACACTTTAAACATAAAATTTTTAAATATAATAATTAAAGGCGAAAGTTTCTAAAACTGACACTTTTACACATAAATTTATATACATAAAAACCACTCTAAATCTATATACTCTCTTACCTAGAGTGGTTTTTACACTAAACAACTTTTAAATTTTGTTGGTATTTATCTATATCTGATTTAGAAGCATATACAAAATGACCATCTGAAACCTCAATCCAACTTGATAACTCATCATTTGAACAATTATACATACTAGAATTATATTCCACTCTATTTCTTAGCTTAGCATATCTTGGGTCAGGAATAGGAATTGCAGAAAGTAAAGACTTTGTATATGGATGAATAGGATTATTATACAACTCTTCTGAATCCGCTAATTCTACTAATTTTCCATTATGCATAACTCCTATACGGTCACTAATATGTCTCACCATAGATAAATCATGCGCTATAAACAAACAAGTTAAGTTTTTTTCTTGCTGTAATTTTTTAAATAAATTTACTATTTGTGCTTGTATAGATACATCTAAAGAAGCTATAGGTTCATCAGCTATTATAAACTCTGGGTCTACTGAAAGAGCTCGAGCTATACCAATACGTTGTCTTTGTCCACCCGAAAAGTCAGAAGGATACTTATTTGCATAGCTTCTATCAAGCCCAACTAAATTTAACATCTCATAGACTTTATCCAGTCTTTCTGCTTTATTTTTACAGACACCCTGAATTTTAAGTGGCTCTGAAATTATATCTCCAATTGTCATACGAGGATTTAATGATGAAGTAGAATCTTGAAAAATAATCTGCATACTTTTATTTACATCTTTTTTTACAAATTTATATGCTTTTTTATCTGAGATACAATTTCCCTTATAAATTACCTCTCCACCAGTAGGCTCATGTAACTTTATTATAGTTTTACCAGTTGTAGATTTTCCCGAACCAGATTCTCCTACTAAACCAAATATCTCTCCTTTATATATATCAAAACTTATATCATCAACTGCTTTTACAGTAGTACTTTTATCCAAATGAAAATATTGTTTTAAATTTTTTATTTCTAGTAATTTTTCTTTATTCATTAGAAATCACCCTTCCACCATTTACCCTAACTGGTATATTTATTTTAGGTGCATCTGGATGCAATAACCAAGTTGCTGCACTGTGTGTATCATTAATTTTAAACATTGGTGGCTCCTTTTCATAATCTATCCTAAGAGCATTTTTATTTCTTACTGCAAATGCATCCCCCTTTGGAGGATTTAATAAATTTGGAGGCATTCCAGGTATATTATACAAATACTCTTCTTGTGAATCTAAAGTAGGTAATGAACCTAATAATCCCCAAGTATATGGATGTCTAGGGTCATAAAATATATCTTCTACTGTTCCTATTTCTACAATCTTACCTGCATACATAACTGCTATCCTATCAGCCATAGTTGCAACTACACCTAAATCATGAGTTATAAATATTATTGATAAACCTATTTTATCTTGTAGTTCTTTTATTAAGTCAATTATCTGAGCTTGTATAGTCACATCCAAGGCTGTTGTAGGCTCATCAGCAATTAATACTTCTGGATTACAAGCCAGTGCTATAGCAATTACTATACGTTGCCTCATTCCTCCTGAAAAATGATGCGGAAATTGTTTAAATCTTTTTTCAGGATTATCTATCCCAACTAATTCAATAAGTTCTATAGCTCTTTTTTTAGCTTCACTTTTACTTATGCCTTGATGGATTACTATAGCTTCAGTTATTTGCTTTCCTATTGATATGGTTGGATTCAAAGATGTCATAGGGTCTTGAAATATCATTGATATATCTCTTCCTCTAATCTTTTCCATTTCTTTCTCAGATTTTTTAACTAAGTCCTTTGATTTAAGTAGAACCTCTCCACTTTTGATATATCCATTATATGGAAGTATCTTCATCAAACTTTTACACAATACAGATTTTCCACAACCAGATTCTCCTACTATAGCTAGTGTTTCACCCTTCTTTAGAGTAAAAGACACATCTCTCACAGCTTGTACTTCACCTTCTTCAATTTTAAAGCTTACAGATAGATTATTAACCTCCAATAAATGTTCCAAAAACCATCAACCCCTATGCTATTCAAACCTTAGGGATATATTTTATCCCTAAGGTTTCTAATTAATCTAACTATTATTCTATTGTCCAATCAGCTATGTTCCAGAATATACCTACACCATGATGACCTAAAACTGTATCAGGTGTTAAACCTTTTATATTTGGTTTTCCAACATATATGGCATCTATATAAGCAATAAATGTGTATGGCATATCTTTAGTCATCTCTACTTGGAATTGTTTATATAACTTTAATTTTTCATCTTTATTTTCTGTTTCTCTTGCTTGTTGAAGTATTTTATCTATAGTAGGATTAGAATAAGCATTATAGTTTGCACCTTTATCTGTTCCAAATACTTTATATGTATGGTCATCTGGGTCAAATGGACTTCCCCAACCGATTAAATGTGCATCTTGATTAGCCCAATCTGTTTCAGTTACAACTACAGCTTTAGCATCAACACCTATTTCTTTTAACTGCTGTGCACATATTTTAGCCATATCAACTCTAACTTGGTCACTTTCACCAGCTGTTATTTCAAAAGCTAATTTAGTACCTTCTTTTTCATATATTCCATCAGAACCTAATTTCCAACCTAATTTCTCAATTTCTTGCTTAGCTTTTTCTGGATTATACTCAAATTTCTCTATATCAGGATTATTATATGGTCCCATTTGTAAAGGTGAATATGCTGGTACACCATGTCCCAATAATACACTATCAACTATTGCTTTTCTATCTATTGCATAACTTAAAGCATTTGGTAATCCTTTAGTCTTTTCATCTTTAAAGAATTTAGAATTGAAGTTATATAGTATCCCTCTATAATCTGCAGTTTTCATTATATTTACTTTAAAATTCTTTTCGTCTTTCTCAAAATTAGACATATCTTTAGGAGTTACTTGTGCTAAATCTAATTCGCCTGATTTTAATTGCATTGCTTTAGCTTTGTCATCTGGTACAATCTTAAATACTACTTTATCTAGACCTGGCTCTTTTACAAAATAATCACTATTTTTAACAAGTGTTATACTTTGACCTTTATCCCATTTTTCAAGTTTAAATGGTCCAGTACCTATTGGTTTTTGATTAAATCCATCAGTAGCTATATCCTTACCTTCTAATGCATGTTTTGGTAATATTCCAACTGTTAGATAATCAAGCATTGCTGTATTTGGTGCTTTTAAAGTAATTTTTATAGTAGTATCATTAACTACATCAATTTTTGTTATATCTTCATAATTTGATGCTATTTCAGAAGCATTGTCTGGATTCATTATAGTTTCCATTGTGAATTTAACATCATTTGCTGTAAACTTCTCTCCATCATGCCATTTAACATCATCTCTTAAATTAAACGTATATGTATTTGTTGCTTCATCAAATTTCCAATCTTTTGCTAGACAAGGAACTACTTTATTATTTTCATCATGAGCTGTTAATCCATTAAATATCAATGAATTTATTTCTCCATGTTCATATAGTGCCGGATTTATACTTGTATAGTCATTACTTCCATAAACAAGTACTTTACCATCTTTAGGTTTATCTGTTTTTTTGTCCCCATTTCCTGCACTAGAACAGCCTGCCATTAGACTAAGTATCATTACTAGACTTAAAACTTTTAATTTCTTTAATTTCATGATGCTCCCCCTTTTGCTTTTAATAATAAATATTTTTTAAAGCTTTGACCCCATTTATTTAAATAGATATTTCAAATACCTTAGTATTTGCTTATTTAACACTTGAAACGCTGATTTATAAATTACTTGATTTTTTATTATTGCTCTTTCTTATATAATTACCAATATTAGTTATACAAACCAATGTAGTAACTAAAAATATACCTGGAATTAGGATAATCCACCATCTATTTGAAAGCAGTGCTTCCTCTGATAAAGATAGCATACTTCCCCAAGAAACAATTTCTATTGGCAAACCAATTCCTAAAAAACTCAGTGTTGATTCAGTTCCAATAGCTGCACCTATATTTGTTACTACTATAAACATTATTGATGCAACAAAATTTGGAAGTAAGTGCTGTTTTAATATATAGAAAAATCCTCCACCCATACTTTTAGCTGCTAGTATGTACTCACTATTTCTTATTTGTCTAACTTCAGTCCTTACAATTTTAGATATATTCATCCAACTTGTTATCCCTATTACTATGGACATAGATATTGGATTTGAATTCCCAAGTATCGCTTGTACAAATATTATAATTAATATTGATGGTATACTAAGTATGATTTCTGTAAATCTCATCATTGCATCATCTACAAGTTCAGATGCTGAACCACTTATGCTACCATAAACAATTCCTATGATAGTTGATATTATTGTCGAAAATATTCCTATAAATAAAGATATTTTTCCTCCATACCATATCATAGAATATATATCTCTTCCCATTGAATCTGTTCCAAAGAAAAAATCTTTACTTGGAGCTAAATTAGAACTTACTAAATCCATATATGTTGGCTCATGTGTCATTATCAAAGATGAAAATACACTTCCAATAACTATAATGGATAAAATGATGATTGATATATATGGTAACTGTTTAAATTTTTCAAACAGAGTTTTTTTTATTTCTATTTGTTCGTCTTCTACTACTGAAATATAATTTTCTCCTACAATCTCAAAATCACTACATTGCAGCTTCATTGTTATCACCTCTATCGTACTTCATTCTAGGGTCTATTTTATTGTTTATAATTTGAGCTAACATATTTCCAAATACTACTAAAGCCCCTGTTATTAGACATAAAACTAATAACATATTATAATCGTGATACTTTGCACTCTCAAAGCAAAGAGTTCCTAACCCAGGATAAGAAAAAACCTTTTCAACTACATAAGTTCCTCCTAATATGTGAGGTATTGAAATAGCCATAATGCTTATATAGGATGGCATTATATTTCTCAGGCAATGCTTAAAAACAATGGTTCTATTGTTTAAACCTTTTGCTTTACATAGCAATACATAATCTTCTCTTATTTCTTCTAGCAATTTATTTCTTATCATATATGTGTAATACCATAAATGGCTCAATATAAGTACTGTAAGAGGTAATATTAAATGAGATATCCTACTTGATATACTAGATTCCTCTCCCATTGAATAAGCTCCACTACTTGGAAGTATACTTAGATTTATACTGAATATAAGTATAAGTACTAAAGCAACCCAGAATGATGGAATACAGTTGGTTATTGTTCCTAGTTTACATATAATCCTATCTATGAGCTTGTCTTCATGCAATGTACAAAAGATTCCAAGAAGTAATGCTAGCGCAAAGGTAAGTATATATCCTGACCCACCTAATATGATAGTGTTTATATAAACATCATTTATAACAGAAGTAACATTTTGCTTATATTTGAATGAAATTCCAAATTCGCCTCTTGATGCATCTGAAATCCATTTTATATATTGACTGTATATTGGTTCGTTTAGACCAAGTTTTTTCATAGCATTTTCTTTCTCTTGAGTACTCATTCTTTCTACACCATCTCCATAGTAAGAAATTAACGGGTCTCCTGGAGCAAGTCTTGCCATATAAAAAACTACAAAAGATAATAAAAACATTACTAAAATAAACTGCAACAACTTTTTAACTATATCCTTTAACAAACCCCTATTCCCCCTTTGTTGCAATAAAAAAAACCACCAAAAGCAAGCGTCAATCGACGTTTAAACCTTCGTGGTTTTATTATCATTAAATAAAAATTAAATTTTAAATATTTATCTATAAACCAATTTTAGCATCATTTATGTTGTGTGTAAACAAACTTTTGAAAAATTGTTAAAATTTCATCAAATTGTTTTATTTTTACCTAAAATAAAATTTTTATGATGTTACGAATCTTTTATTTTATATAATTATTAAGTTTTTTATTATATAATTATTGGTTTTATATTGACTATTTATTAAAACTATATTATATTAGTTTCTATGCAAACCATCTAAGAGGTGATTTTATTGAAAACTAATTATGATTGTTTTAGAATAGCTATGCTTCTCAAAGAACTCTATTCTAAAACAATGTACACAGTGGAAGAAAATTTTAAAGAAAATGGATTGACACATCAACAGATTATAGTTATAAAACTAATAGCTCATAATCAAGAGCTAACAATATCACAACTATGCGATGAGATGTCTTTAGCTAAAGGAACTGTATCAGGTATAGTCAGTAGATTAGAACAAATTGGCTATGTAGAAAAGTTCAAAAAATATGATGATAAGAGAAATACATATGTTAAATTTACAGAAGATGGACTTGAATTTGCTACAAATTTTAAAAGTAAAATGCAAGAAAGCTTTGATGATATTTTTAAAAATTGTGATGAAAAAGAATTAAATGAATTAGTAAAAAATCTTAGAAATATATTAGCAAAAATAAAGGAGAGATAATTATGAATTCTAAATTAATACTTGCAATAGTGTTTATAACATCAGCTTTAATTTTTTATACTATAGGTGTATTTGGAGAGAGAAAAGCTAAAATTTTAAAAAAGAAACATGTAATTATATTTTGGCTTGGTTTAATATTTGATACTTTAGGAACATTTACAATGAGTAATATAGCTAATAGCCACTCTTTTGAAGTAAAATCTGTATTGTCCCAAAATCTTCATAGTATAACAGGTCTCCTAGCAATTGTTCTTATGCTTTTTCATGCAGGATGGGCTACTTTTGTTTTGTATAAGGATGATGAAGATAAGAAAAAATTCTTCCATAAGTTTAGTATAGTTGTATGGACTATCTGGTTAATTCCATACTTTATAGGTATGTTTATTGGTATGGCTGGATAATAAGTAAAAAAAGTGTGTAAGAAAATGAATATACACTTACACACTTTTTCATATCTATCTATAATATTTTACTTACTCTTTTACACAACTTCATAAATCCTTATGTATAATTTAAATTTATTAAACACCTAATACTTGAGTTACTCCTGGAACTTCGCTTACCAAAACATTTTCAATAATAGCTTTTATTGTCATAGTTGCTCCTGGACATCCACTACAAGCACCTTGTAATCTAACTAAAACTACTCCATTCTCATTTACATCTATAAGCTCTACATCTCCACCATCTCTTTGTAATACAGGTTTTATCTTTTGTTCAAGCACTCTTTCAACTTGTTCTCTCATAGTTATTCCCCCCAGAAATATTTTTATTACCAAGATTATACCAATGGTTTAAATTTTTGTCCATCTAATGATTTTTTAAATTCTATATTTGCCTCATCAATAACCTTAGTATTCATAAATACATCATAAGCACTACAAGCCAATACCTTAGCTGAATTTATCATAGCTGAAAATCCTATGCTTGAACCAGCTGATGCACATGACTGCCATGTATGGCTTGCCACACCAACAGGCCATGCTGCCATTGCAAATTGAGCCACTGGTATCACATAACTTACATCTCCAACATCAGTAGAACCAGCTAATCCTTTACCTTCTGCTCCATCAGCTATACCATGATGTATATAACTGTCCATAATAGATTTATCATCTTGGAATGCTGTAGCTACACCTAGTCTCTCTTCCTTAGTAAGAGTAGCACATAATTTTTTTGCAAATTCTTCTTCTTCAGGAGTAGTTTTAGGGGGGCCAACAAGAATCATATTATCGTATACTAAATCAGTTAAACACTGATTTGGTATATAATCATAAATCCCATCAGTAATTACATACTCCATTTCAGTCTCTGTCATCATAGCTGCTCCTTGTGCCACTTTTATTAGCCTGTCAAGAACATGCTCTGCATCTTTTGCTTTTTTACCTCTTATAAAATACCAACTTTCCGCAAAACCAGGAACTACATTAGGTCTTCCCCCACCATTAGTTATAACATAATGCATTCTTATAGAGTCAATTACATGTTCTCTTAAATAATTTGCTCCTACATTCATAAGTTCAACAGCATCCAATGCACTTCTACCATTATGAGGGGCTTGAGCTGCATGTGCTGTTATTCCCTTAAACTTAAATCTAGCAGATAAATTTGCCAGACTTCCACCTCTCCATGTGGCATTTATATCAAAAGGATGCCATGTAAATGCGCAATCTACATTATCAAAACATCCATTTACACACATTACAGTCTTTCCTCCACCTTCTTCTTCAGCAGGACAACCGAAATACTTTATTGTTCCATTAAATTTATTTTTTTCCATTAGTTCTTTAATAGAAACGACTGCTCCTACACCTGCTACACCCAATAAATTATGACCACATCCATGTCCAGATTCTCCCTCTACCAATGGATTTTTTTCTGTACTCACAGATTGTGATAGTTCTGGCAAAGCATCATATTCGCCAAGTATTCCAATTACTGGCTTCCCTTCTCCAAAACTTGCTATAAATCCAGTAGGTAAATTGTCTACTTCTTCAATTTCAAATCCTTTTGACTTTAGATATTCCTTTTGAATACTGCTTGCACACTTTTCTTCAAAAGCTAATTCTGGATTTTCCCATATTTTTTTAGATAAATCAATTAATTCTTCTCTTATCTCCTCAATATTATTTATAATATATTCTTTCATAATCTCCTCCACAGATATGTATTTTTGATATGCTTTACAAATTATATTATATACTAACATTCTATTTATTCACAATTTTTTGTTAATTAATTTGATTTATATATTCTTCTATACAATGTATTTTTTCCTTATTTTGTCTCTTCATAAATTCAATGTACTCTCTTTTCCATAGTGTAGTTTCACTATTTTTATTTAATAAGAGTTCCAATAAATTAATTTCTTCCATTCTCATATCTTCATAAAATACTACACTTCCCAGTATTGCCAATTCAAATTCACTTAATGAAGCAAATAGCATTAGATAATCATCCCCAAATAAGCACTCAGATTCAAGAATATCAATAAAGTCTTTTTTTGCATTGATGTTTTCCTTTATTATTTTTATTTTTTCAATTATAGAAGTACTTTCTAGTACAGCATTGAATATCGCTCTAAATGACTCATCATCTAATTTATTTTCATCATCAACAATATACTTTTCTAAAGGTTCATTTTCATTCTTACTTACAGTTATCATACTTTTAAAAGTGCCACTTTTTATTGAACTTAGTACAGACTCAATAAATATCTTCTCATATGCTTTTATGTATTTTATCATGGCTTCATCTTCTATATTTAATCTTTCTATCAATACATCAATTGCTTCTTCAAGCAATAAAACTATTTTTTCATTTATTGTACTTTGTTTATCGAGTTCTTCAGAATCATTAAAATCAAAACTATTATTTTCTTCAATAAATTCAATTACATTATTTTCCTCATATACCTTAATTTCACCTTCAAAGGTATGATTGTAGATGTTTCTAAATTGTTTTTCTAAAAATTCATATTCATATTCTGAAATTTTCAAATTAGTTGATTCATTGCCTAAAATTGCAGAGAAAATAGAGTTATTTATAATAAGTTCAAATAAGTTTATAAGTATAACATCACAATCTATTTTATAAGTTATTCCATAATCATAAAATAATTTTTCTCTATCTTTCTTTTTAAATAAATTACAAAATCTATTTTCTATATCCATACTCTCAATATAATTTTTTACATAATAAATTCCTTGAATATCCATATCATCTAATGCCAATGGATAATCTATACTCACTGGAATATCATAGGCTTCAAATTTTATACTATAGTTTTTAAAGAAACCAGACAATTCCATTAAAGTATCATTATATGTTATTGAGTTAGTATATAATTTTCTACTTTTCATTAGTTCATAAAATTTTTCTAACTCAAGTAAATCATATTCAAGAATTTTAATGCCTTCTAAATATATATTCTTAATATTTTTAGACGTCAATCCTACAATTCTTTTTTCTATATTTTCAAGTTTACTTACATATGCATCAATAGCATACCAAATTGAAAGCAATAATTTTTCAGCAACTTCAATCTTTACTGATGTACTTTGACCATTTGTATATTTTTTAATTAAATTTATAAGAATTAAGGATATTTCCTGTTGTATGTTATATACTTCTCTCTCATTTATTACTTTACAATCCATACATTCTTTAAGTAGAGATATTGCATATTGATTTTTTATTAGATTATTTTCGTTTATATTGATGTTGGTTAGATTATTATTTGACATAGTAAGTTTCCCCTCTCATTAGATTAAACTTCTCCAAATTTAAACTTTTTTGCAAATTCCTCTGCTTCCCCTCTTACATTATCCATATTCCCTGTAAATTTTTCATAAAGTTCATCAAGTATTTCTATAATTTCATCATCACAAATTTTATCATCTGTTTCATTTTTTAAGTAATAAAAGATTTCTTGCATATCATTAATAGTCTCTAAATAATCATCCATGTTTGTAAACTGTGATGTATATATATTTTCTATTAATTGTTTTGTAACTTTTATCTCTAATTCTATTCTTCCATATCCCTTTAAAGTATCATTTCTTGAAGTTATTATATCTTTTACATCCTCCTCTGAAAGTACTAGACCATAACACTTAGATTCTTTATTAGTTTCAAGCAATTCATTTCTTTCTATTTCCTTTAAATTTTGATGCATAGAACTCAAAATAATAGGTGATATCATTTTAAAATTCTCCTTTTCCATTTTTCTATTGACTTTTAACTTGTTTTATGATATATTTAAATTAGTATATATACTCACTCGCAAAACTACTTATAATAGTATTATTATAAGTAGTTTTTGTCAACTCAAAATTACTATTTTAATTAAATTTTTCAATAAAAAAATATATCATTACTCAGATATATTTTTTATAACTATTTATTCATTTAATAGTTATTTATAATTAAAATCTAAACAATGATATATTACTTTACTTATCTTTTTTAGCTCTACTTCTGCTTTTCTTTACATTTGAGCAATTTCTACAGGAAGGTGAACAGTATTGAGATTTAGAATTTGTAGGTATATAAATCTTTCCACAATACTTACATTTATTTAAAGATGCAGGTTCACTTGTAATTGCAAATGCATATATAGTTTCAATAGCTGTTTTTAAAGAATTAAATTCCCATGCAATAGTGGGTTTATCTAATTGACTTATAGAAAATCCTATCTTTTGAGGATTAAACCCTCCAGACATAATAGTCACACTTTCAGTTAATAAGTTAGACATATTTTTATAGACACAAATTTGATTAAAATGTCTACACATATCCTTAGCAAAATTTACAATCCAATCCAATTGTTCTGTATAAAACCTTGAAAATACTAAATCCAAAATCAGTGGTCTTTTTCCAAAAAACTTAGGTGATTCCTCTCGTTTTGATACATCTATACCTCGTTTATATTTTTTAAAGTATACATCTTCATCACTTGCAAATGGGATAAACATATTTACATACTCATCAGTATTCAATATATTCTCTTTTGTAATATAATTCTTTTCAATCATCAGTACTCTTTCTTCACCCACAATATCTCTATTATATACACTTGAATAAATCAATCCTAACAGTCCATATTTCTTTACAAATTCAAGTACTTCTTTTTTTAATCTCATTTCTTTAGTTTCTTTTGATATATCTTGTAATGCTTCTTGCCCTATGCGAATTATATCTACTATAATTTCATCTGCAACATCAAATGGATTGTACATAGTAAATACAGCATCTTCTGTTGGTACTATATACAGTTCATCTTCTTCAGTAATTTTATATTCATAATCACTATAGCGAATCCAATCACTAGCAAAATTTCCAATTAATTCTATATTTTTATTCATAGTAACAATTTCCTCCCTTTCATAATAATAATTCCCTTTCAATGTAATAGTTAATATTCATTTACTATTACATTTTTAGTTTATTCTATAATTTTCATCATGTCAACTCTTCTTTTTAATTTTATATAACATTAAACCATATAATAACTCTAATTAGCCTAAATATTAATACTAAGCAATAGTAAACTTATAATTAATTTTATCAAAATCTATTTACATTTCTAATTAATATCCTTATAATAATATGTAATATATAAATAATTTTACATATTACATATTATTATAAGGAGAGGTACTCAGAAAATGGATAGAAAACGTGAATTAAAACAACTATACAGGGAAATGAAATTTGACATTGGTGTATTTATGATAAAAAGTGATATTACTAAAAAGATTTATCTTGGAAAAAGCAATGATATAAAAAGCAAGTTTAACTTCCTCAAATTTCAACTTTGTGCTGGGTCATGTATGGTAAGAGATTTAAATAATGCTTGGAAAAAATATGGAGAAAAAGCATTTACATTTGAAATTTTAGAACTTATAAAACATGATGATAATAAAACTGAAAAAGATTACTTAGAAGAATTAGATATTTTAGAAATGGTTTGGTTAGAAAAACTAAAAGAAGATAACTCTTATGAGATTTATTCTTTATAAAAAATGCGCATCATATCTTCTTTTTTGATTTGAACATGATAGGATGGAATTGTCATACAATTTTGTGTATGACTCCATTCATCTTGTCATTTATGAGGATAATTGATTCTTATATATGAATAGCTCACGCATTATTTTTTAACATATACAGTTCAATTTTAGTATATAACTTTGATACATAATTTTAATAAAAAAAATCTTCTAATTGATTTTTGTCATAAAATCAACTAGAAGATTTATATAGTTTAATATTTATACACTATATATCACTAAAATATAAGCATTATACTGACTTTTACTATATATTATGTATTCATTTTACTGATAACATTCTATTATTTTGTAGCTTCTAAACATTGCTCTATAACATTCTTATCATTTATACCTATTGCAGTGACTTTATTAGCATTATTTAATATACTCTTATCACTTTTATCTGAAACTAAAACAACAGGAGCGTTTTTAGCCATTGGTGAAGCAACTAAAGCATAAACTAAATCATCTCCACTTGCCACATAAAACTCTTTTGTTTCATTATAAAACTTCTTAATTACATTCTTATTAGTTTCATATCTATCACTACCATCAATTCTTGTTGCTCTATATCTACTTACTATATAATCACTTAGTGTAGATTTTCCTCCAACAGCATATACTGGAACAGGTGAAACACCAAACCATGGGTCTAAATCTGTATCTTCTTCTGCTGAAGCTATATCTTTTGTCAATAAAATAGGAGCACCATCTCTATACGCAACAGATGCAACACTCACTGCGTCAGCTTCATCTTTAAATCCATTTACTAAAAACGTCTTATCACTGCTTTTTATCTTTTCTATTTCAGCTGCAATTTTATAACTTGTATCTACTCTATCTACTCCATCAATTCTTATGACCTGCATTCTTCTCATAAGTAGCATTTTTTCTACATCTTTACTTATAGTATTTTCGCCACCTATTACATATATCTTAGTAACTCTATTAAGCCTTTGTAAAGTGGCTTCTGGTATATCATCCTTATTAGTTAATAAAATTGCTGCATTATTTACCCCTGCAAGACCACTAGCAGAAATACCATCTACCATCGTAGAATCAGAATTGATAAGTACAGCTGTTGTATAATCTTGCTTATCTGCAATAATACCAGCTGTTTCATATTTATCTGTTCCCTGGATATTTTCGATTTTATCTAGTGCATTTGCTGATGTTGTAAAACTAACACTTAATAATAATGCTGAAATACCTAATGCTAATATTCTTTTACTAAACTTCATAAATTACCTCCCTCAAAATAAATATATTTAGTATCAGTATAATATAAATTCGCTTAAAAGTAGTGTAAAAATAGTTACACTTTTTTTATAATTTAAATCACTCTAAATTAGACACATCTCATCCATTAAAATAACTTCATTCATCCTATAAGCTAAACCGTCCCATGTTTTTTTTGACATATCTTTTGACATATCTACAGATGACCTTTTCTCCAAATGAGACAATAGATATTGTATTTTAAAATCTATTGCATTATATAAATTCTTCTCAAAGATAGATAACTCTTCTTCATTTAGAATACCATCTAAACTCATAGAAGGCAACATTACATATTCTATCTTTCCAGAATCATTAATCACACTACCAATCCATTCTCTAACACCAGGAATATCAGTGGTAATTACATCAAGTCCACATGATAAAGCCTCTAAAACTACAACTGGCAACCCTTCATAAAACGATGGTAAAACAAATATATGTGACTTATTAAATAGCTCAGCTAAGTCACTTTGGTCTAATTTTCCTAAGAAATTCATTTTAAATGGAGATTGACTTGCAAGCTTAACAATCTCATTATAAGATTCAACATCACTTCCTGTACCTGCAAAATTGACTTCTATTAAATCTTTACAATATACTAGTCCAGATATAGCTTTTATAAATGGAATCAATCCTTTTGATTTGCATATCTTTCCTGCAAATACTATCCTTATCTTATCATTTTTTATTTTATAATTTTTATCATAAAATACACTATCATTATATCCACTACCAATTACAACTACTTTACTGTCGCTTACTCCAAAAGTCTTTATAATATCATCTTTTTGCTTTTTATGAAGAGCAAATATTAAATCCAAATTTTTTATATTTGATATTATATATTCTTTTTCTAAATCGATAGTATTTAACTGTCTTAAGCAAGTCCCATGACAAACAGACATAACTTTAATATCTTTCACAATCTCTCTGACAAATGCAGTTAAAAGATATAAATGATGACATATTATAATATCTGGCTTAAAATCTTCCATAGCTCTATCTATATTTATTTTAAATTGATGTTTTAATCTATTTATCATTTCTACATTTAAATCTCTATATCTAGTACTTTCATATGGCATAGAATCACTCATTCCTACAACAGGAAAATTTAGTTCTCCACAATTATACTTTACTGGATAAAAACTTACATCACTTGAAAAACAGTTTACATTGTCATTAACATCTATACCCGCAATTACAGCTTGCTCATGACCTATTTTTTCAAACCCTTTTATCATACCACACATGTATATTCCACTACCTGTACTATTTGGTTTTTGTGTTATTATATGAAGAATTTTCACTTTTTTACTTACCGCCCCTCTAAAATTAAACAATTTCATATAATCTAATCGTTATATATATCCAGATACAAACAGGAAGAATCATCTTTTACTTTGAATCTTGGAACCTTAATTGCTTTATAGTCATTATCCTCAAAGTCTCTAACTTTATTATGTATATATCCTATGCCAAATTTTTCTGCTATACGTATCAATTCTTCTTCTTTTATAAGGTTATACCTATCACAAGCACTTGTAAAACCGTCACTTGTTAACATCAATTGAAAATCTTTTTTTATTTCTAAGTATCCGTATATTGAGTTTTCTACAGCATCCTCATCAAAATCCAATATCCAGTATCCATCTTTAGTATTCTTTTTCAATCTATTGCTTACTATTGTATCCATGACACTTGACTTTATCTCATCAAAAGTCATTTCTTCTAAATCAGAAAGCTTACTCATTTCATCAAACACAGAATTATCAAATTTACAAATAGTTCTATCTTTTATGACTTTAGAATCTCCATTTTTAATAAATAAAGAACAATCTCCTAATAAAAAATACTCTACTTTATTTTCATGAAATTTAACAATAGCTATAGAACTTGATGGCAAATCTAATTTTTCCACCTTTATTCCATTTAATTTCATCTCATACTCTTTTTTAATTTCTATTATCCCACTATTGATAATGCTCTTTAATGATTCTTCTCTATTCATATTTTTATATAAATACTTATTCCACCACTGAACATACCATCTTGCATCACTTTCATTTGATATTAAGTTTTTTCCATTGAGCCCTGTCGCACCATCCAAAACCCATGCTCCAAATGGACTTATACCAACTACATCTTCATTAAATTTAGCTGTACCTTGACTACACAATAGGCTATAGTCTCTTATATTTAAAGCCATATCATCCTCCAAATTGAATATCTAAAAATAAAGTTCTATTTAAAATTATACAGCAAATAAAAAAATCTACAACAAAACTCGTTGTAGATTTTTAATTTAATCAGTATTTATTTTATATTTTTTATACTTTAGTGATGGAATAATCTATTTTTAGTAAATGCCATAACTATATTGTACTTATTACAAGTTAATATAACATTATCATCACGAATAGAGCCACCTGGTTGTGCTATAAAACTTACTCCACTTCTTTTAGCACGTTCTATATTGTCTCCAAATGGGAAAAATGCATCAGAACCAAGAGCTACTCCTGTTAAAGTTTTAAGCCATGCTCTTTTACCTTCTCCAGTAAGAGGTTCTGGTTTTTCTTCAAATAAATTCTGCCATATACCATCAGCAAGTACATCCATATAATCATCAGAAAGGTATACATCAATAGTATTATCTCTATCTGGACGACCTATATCTTTTTTAAATTTTAAATTTAATACTTTAGGATGTTGACGAAGATACCAAATATCTGCCTTATTACCTGCAAGTCTAGTGCAGTGAATACGTGATTGTTGTCCTGCACCTACTCCTATTACTTGTCCATCTTTAGCATAGCAAACTGAATTTGACTGTGTATATTTTAATGTGATAAGAGCTATAATTAAATCACGCTTTGCATTATCTGTAAAGATTTTATTATCAGTTGGAATATCTTTTAATAAGTCTTCATTTATTAATATTTCGTTTCTACCTTGTTCAAAAGTGATTCCATAAACATCCTTTGTTTCAATAGGTTCAGGAGTATAATTTTCATCAATTTTTACAATATTGTAATTCCCTTTACGCTTTCCTTTTAATATCTCAAGAGCCTCGTCTGTGTACCCTGGGGCTATTATACCATCAGAAACTTCTCTCGCTATAATAGTCGCAGTCTCTTTATCACACACATCTGAAAGTGCTATAAAATCTCCATAAGAAGACATTCTATCTGCCCCTCTTGCCATTGCATAAGCACAAGCTAATGGAGAAAGCTCTAAATCATCAACAAAGTATATTTGTTTTAAAGTATCTGATAAAGGTATTCCTACTGCTGCACCTGCTGGACTTACATGTTTAAATGAAGTTGCTGCTGGAAGACCAGTAGCCTCTTTCAATTCTTTTACAAGTTGCCAACTATTAAATGCATCCAAAAAATTTATGTATCCAGGCTTTCCATTTAATACTTCTATAGGAAGTTCTCCATTTTTCATATAAATTTTTGATGGTTTTTGGTTTGGATTACAGCCATACTTTAGTTCTAGTTCTTTTGCCATACACTCATCCCTCTCTATAGTAAATTAATCTTGAATTTGATTAATTCCATATTAATTAAATTATTCGTACTAATAAAATTATATGGCATATTTATCCATTAATCAACTATATTTTTTAAAACTCCTATCCCTTCGACTTTACATTCGACTACATCACCATGTTTTAAATATACTTGAGGATTCATTCCCATAGCAACACCTGCTGGAGTTCCAGTTGAAATTATATCTCCTGGCTTTAGAGTCATTCCTCTTGATAAATCACTTATTACAGTAGGTATATCAAATATAAAGTATTCTGTATTAGAATCTTGTCTTACTTCTCCATTTACCACACTACTTATATCTAGTTTTAAAGGATGCTCAAATTCTTCTTTATGTACTATGCAAGGTCCCATAGATGTATGTGTATCTAAACTTTTTCCTCTATACCACTGCACGTGTTTATCTTGAAGTGCTCTTTCACTTATATCATTCATTATTGTATATCCAAATATATATTCATAGGCATCTTCTTTTGATATGTTTATACCTTCTTTTCCTATAATTACTGCAAGTTCTGATTCATAATCCAACTTTTCTACTAAATCTCCATGTAAACTTATCTTATCATCCACTCCAATTGCCTTATCTGCTCTTTTAGAGAAATAAATTGGATAGTCTGGCATAACTACATTTTTTATAACACCATCTGGAATTTCATTGACATGGTCTTTATAGTTTAAACCTAAACATATAATATCTTTTTTAGGTCTTACAATTGGGGAACATAATTTCACTTCTTCTAACTTATAACACTTTGCTTTTTCAAATGAATGGTTTTTTATTTTTTCTAAATCTCCAGTAGATACATTTTCAATAAAATCATTCATATCTGTATATAATTTGCTTAATCCCAAACTATTAATTTCATATATACTATTTGTTTCTGAGTTAAATACACCTATATTTTCTTCATTGCCAGTACAGAAAGTTACAAATTTCATTTCTATTCCTCCATTCAATAAGTTGATTAATAATATTTTATTTTTATTAGTTTATATCAATTGTAATAGATAATATATATATGTCAATATATATTTAAAAATAGAGTTCTAAAAAGTATAACAATTCATAAATATCAGAAATTATCAAAAATAAGATAATTAGTAAAAGTAATATAATTATAAGAAGATTGTTTTAAAAAACTTTATTTATGCAGATAAATTTTCTATAAAACACAATAAAAAAAGGTACCCTTAATAAAATAAGCATACCTACACTCTTTCAATATTATTATATCCAGCCATTTTATAGTTATAATATTTTTTATTTAGACAAAACCTCTTGGTAAAACCTATTTACTTATAAACTTTCATTAAATCTTCTCCAATACATATATCTCCGGTTCTTAAAATTTCAACTTTATCTATGTCATAAGAATTGGTTATAACTATAGGAGTTATTACAGATTTAACGCTTTTTTTAATTTTTTCTAAATCAAATCTTATAAGTTTTTGCCCACAGTAGACTTTATCTCCTGCATTTACTAATACTTCAAATCCATCTCCATTCATCTTTACAGTATCTAATCCTATATGTATTAGTATCTCCAAATCATCTTCACTCTTTATGCATATAGCATGCTTAGATGGCAAAAATACTTGAATTACCTCCCCATCGACAGGAGAAGATACGACTCCTTCTTGTGGTTCTATAGCAATCCCATCACCTAGCATTTTACTAGAAAAAGCACCATCAGGAACATCAGTTATACTTAATACTTTCCCTGTAAGTGGCGATTGTAATACTCCTTTTATATAATTACTTTTTACTTCTTCATTTTTATTTTTTGAGAATAACTTTTTGAACATATTAAATCTCCTCATTCCAATAATTTAAATTGACTTCTCGTGTTATCTACATTATACACTTTAATTCATAAAATATATTACTTGAAATATACTGTATATATTTATTCCAGTAATAATTATAGTCATATACGAGAACATATATTTAACTCTTTTGTCATCCATATTTTTACTAATCGAGGAACCTATAATTCCTCCTAATACTGCTCCTATTATCATAAAAGGTAATCCAGATAAATCATATATACCAAACCCTGTATTTATGAAAACTGTAACTAACTTTGAAATATTAGAAAATAAAATAGTTATAATGGAATTAAACGCAGCTTCTTTAGCTGATAATCCAAATAATATTGTAAACACAGCCACATTTATAGGACCTCCACCTATTCCTAAAAATGAAGATATAACCCCTAAAAAAATGCCAACAATAAAATATGTAATGTTAGTATTAAACTTAACATTTAAACTTTTATCTTTATATAAATAAACCATTACTAACAAAATAATCATTATAATATTTTGAGTTATTTTTATTATAGAAGGATTATTTACATATGAAATAGATAAATCTAATAACCTTTGACCTATAGTCCCTCCTAATACTGATGCTCCACCAATTAAAATAAGTCTAAAGTTTATTTTAAAAAGTTTTGATTTAATTTGTTTATATACAGAAACAATTGTCATCGATAATACAGTAAATGATGATAACACACTTATTGTCGAAACATCAAATACTCCAATCAAATCTAGCACTGGCTTTATTATTACCCCTCCACCAATACCCGTTATAGCTCCTATAGTTGTTGAAAGTATAGCTATTACAAATAAAATTACATTCATTTAAAATCATCCTAACTAAATTTACTCTGCTCAAAACCCTTTAATTATACATAATTTTTAATCACTTTAACTTAGAATTATAAATACTAAAATTATTTTAGTATTTGATTTTTATATACTAATACTGATATTTTTTCTAGGTCACTAAAAGTAGACATTAAAAATTCTTTATATCCACAGTAATTGTTACTAGAATCAATATACATAGAATTTTTCATTCTTTTGCATCCACTACCACATATTTTGTAAAAATTACAATTTAAACAAATACTTTCTTTCTTTATATCTTTATGCAAAAATTCTTGCATTTTAGATTTTCTTAAAATATCCAATAAAGTGTTATCTTTTATATTACCTAAATTAAAGTTATCTAGTACATAAAAATCACATGGATATACACTTCCATCAGCCTCTATTACAAATTGTGGTTGGCATTTTCCAATTATCCCACAGGTACTAGGAATTCCTGTAATTAAAATGGATATAAGATTATCAAACAAATTAATACTTATATAATTTCCTTTATTGAACTCATTTTTCCAAAGCTTAAATATTATTTTATAAAAGTATGCAAAATATTTAGGTTCTAAAGAGTACTCTGACTTAGTTTTACAGTCTAAATCATCTAAACAAGGGATAAACTGTATATACTTCACATCGTTTGCTTTTATAAAATTAAAAACCTCTTTTGGATTAAGCGCAATCTGATTTGTCAAAACACATAGTATGTTAAAGTCTATTTTGTATGTTTCCAGTAGTTTTTTTGTATTTATTACATCTATATAACTTCCCTTATTATTTGAATATACACGATTTTTATCATGTAAATCTTCTAGTAAATCTAATGATAATCCTACTAAAAAATTATTTTTCTTTAAGAACTCACACCATTGATTGTCAATAAGAGTTCCATTCGTTTGAATAGAGTAGTTTACTGTTATATTTTTTTCCATTTTACTAACATACTCAATAAAATATTGGAAAAATTTTAATCCTGCTAAAGTAGGTTCTCCACCTTGAAAAGCAAATGTAACTCTATCTCCATTATCCAAAATTTCAAATGTATTATTTACTATGTTTTTTACAGTATCCTCCTGCATAATACCATAGGATTTTACTTCTCTTAAATCGCTCACATTTGCATAAAAACAATATTTACATCTCAAATTACATAACGATGAGACTGGTTTAATCAAAACTGATATACTTTTCATTATAAAAAACCTTCTTTTTTATATATTTTTACTTATTTAATGTTTTTTACTTGTTTAATATTTTCTACTTATCAGATAATAGTCTATAATATTCTTCTCTTCCTGGATAAGCTCTACCCTCTTCTATTTCTGTTTTCCATCTACTTGAACCTGTCCCTTTTACAGGTCCTTTTAAAAGTGGGTCATTCGTTTCTAACATCCAATTATCAACTTTCTTTCTCAATTCATTTGCTATGTCTTGATAATCTGAATCGTTTATTAGATTATTTTCTTCTAGTGGGTCTTTTCTTAAATCATAAAGTTCTTCTTTATCATTAGGAACATAAAATTTATCTCTAACAGCTTTACCTGATAAACTCAAATGTGAATCAACTGTAATATATACTTTAGGCCCATCTTCAAAATTTCTGACATAGCTATATTCATTAGTCCTTATGCCTCTCATTGGTCTATATTGGTCATGCCATGTCATCTCTGTAAAGAATGAGTCTCTACCTATATCTTCATTTGTTTTTAATAAATTGGCAAAACTTTCTCCATCTATATTCTTAGGAATTTCAGCTTCAATTAAATCTAGTATAGTTGGCAATAAATCAACATTACATAATAGTGCTTCTTTTTTCACATTTTTTTGAGAAGAATTAGGTAATAAAATTATAAGCGCTGTCTCTAATCCTGCTTCTTTTAGCATTCCTTTCGCTCCTGGAAATGCAACTCCATGGTCTGTTGTCAGTATAACAATTGTATTTTTATCTAATCCTGTTTCTTGTAATTTATTGTATATTTTGCCTATTGCCTCATCCAGTACTTTTGCTGAACCATTATATAAAGCTATATCTTTTCTTACATCTTCTGTATCAGGTAAAAACTTAAATACTTCTACTTCATCCAATTTATCTGCATAAGGTTCATATTCATCAAAATCTCTATGTGTTTCAAAAAATCCTACACTTAAGTAAAATGGCTTTTCTTGATTTTCTTTATATTCCTCTAAGAATTTAACTACCTCTTTAGCAACCTTAGGAGCTCTATCCCCTGGAACCGCTATAAAATTATCATATCCTAAGTCATAGGTTGAAGAAAATACTCTATCTTTTATTGGTGGTGCTTCATTTATTGTTTCATGGCTTAGCCCTATTAATGTTGTTTCATATCCGTTTTTTTGTAACTCCATAGGAAGTGTTGTATGTTTAGAATCTATACAAAAACCTAGATGTGCAAGTCCCATTAACCCATTATTATGAGGGTATAATCCAGTTAGTATACTTCCTCTACTTGGACTGCATTGAGGTGCTGCACAAAAATAATTATCAAATTGAATTCCTTCTTGAGCTAATTTATTTATACATGGAGTTTCCACATTATATCCATAGTTACTGAATTTTCTACCACTATCATGAGAAATCATAAGTAAAATATTTGGTTTCATTAATACTACCTCTTTCCATTATTTTTTTATATCCTTACTATAAAATGCTACTGTTTCATAAGGTCTTAACTTTAACTTAGGTTCTAAATCTCGCTTTTCATAATTCCCTATCAAATATGTAAGTGATTTGCCTAAAAATTCCTCACTAATCTCAACTTCAACTTCACAATCATAGAAGTTGTTAAATACTATTAATCTTTCATTTTCTAAGCTTCTAACATAAGCATAAACTTTATCATCATCTAGTAAAATTCCCTTATAAGAGCCTTCAGATATAATATTTAATTGCTTTCTTAAAGATATTAACTTTTGATAGAAATTAAAAATTGACCCTTCTTTAAGTTCCTTTTCAACATTTATCTCTTTATAATTTTCTGCTATTTTAATCCATGGCTTTCCATTTGTAAAACCTGAATTTAATTTGTCTGACCACTGCATAGGTGTACGACTATTATCTCTAGATTTGGACTTTATAATATTCATTATTGTTTCTTTTTCGATTTTATTTTTTAAAAATTCATTATACGCGTTATGAGTTTCAACATCTAAATAATCATCTATTTTTTCAAAGTTTGGATTTGTCATACCTATTTCTTCACCTTGATATATATACGGAGTTCCTCTTAATAGATGTATTGTAGCAGCTAACATTTTCGATGCTTCCACTCTATATTCTTCATTACAAAATCTGCTAATAGCTCTTGGTTGGTCATGATTATTCCAAAATAGTGCATTCCATCCACCACCACTTTCAATATTTTCTTGCCATTCATTTAAGAGTTTTTTCAGCATCATAAAGTCAAAAGGTATATCGCTCCATTTTTCACCATTTTTATAATCTACTTTTAAATGGTGAAAATTAAATGTCATTGAAAGCTCTTTTTCTTCTGGAGAAGAATATAAGATACAATTTTCAATAGTTGTTGAAGACATTTCTCCAACAGTTGTTATGCCCTCAACTCTTCCAAAAGTTTCTTTGTTCATTTCTTTAATAAATTCATGGACAATAGGTTTATCTGTATACATTTCTTTTCCTATATTATTTGTAGAATCGTTCAATTCTTCATCTTTACCAATCACATTTATTACATCAAACCTAAACCCCTTAACACCTTTATCTATCCAAAAATTTACAACTTTATATAATTCTTCTCTAACATTAGGATTACGCCAGTTGAGGTCAGCTTGTGTAACATCATATAAGTGTAAGTAGTACTTATCTGTATTTCCAAATTTTCCCCAAGCATTTCCTCCAAATTTAGATTTCCAATTTGTCGGTAGTTGATTATTTTCTTTGCCCTCTCTAATAAAATAGAAATCTTGATACTTTTTATCTCCTGCCAAAGCTTTTTTAAACCATTCATGTTCTGTTGATGTGTGATTTAAGACCATATCCAGCATCAATTCTATATTATATTTTTTACTTTCATCTACTAACTCTTCAAAATCCTCCATAGTTCCAAACATAGAATCTATTGATGTATAGTCAGCAATATCATATCCATTATCCCTTTGTGGAGAAACAAAAAATGGGTTAATCCAAATTATATCTACACCTAATTTATATAAATAAGGTAATTTCTCTATAATTCCTTTTAAATCTCCTATCCCATCATCATTAGAATCATTAAATGATTTTGGATATATTTGATAAATAACTTTCTTCTTAAGATCCATATGCAAATTTCCCCTTTCATTTTTGTCTAGACAACTTTTATATTTTTATAATAAACCTTTTTTTTGTTAAAATCAATATTTACTCTAAATAAAAAAACATATTCCCTATAATCCTTCCATATTTACTCTTACTTTTTTGATTTTCCAATAATATACAATTTATCTTTTAGCAATTAAATTTTAAAAATATTTAGGATAACGTTGACATAAAAATTTCTCTATGGTATATTATTTTCAAGATTTGTCTATACAACATCGTATTTTAAGAGGGAGGTAATTTTATGAGCACATTAAAAGAAAATACACATCATAAAGAGCAGGTTGAGCAAATCCTTGAAGCAATTGGGGGAGTAGAGAATATAATATCTGCGACACACTGTATTACTAGATTAAGATTTGCTCTAAATTCAGAAAGTAAAGTTAATATAAAGCAATTAGAACAAATAGATATAGTGAAAGGAAGCTTTACCTCAAATGGTCAATTTCAAGTTATTATAGGGCCAGGTCTTGTAAATAAAGTTTATGCTACATTAATAGAAATTACTGGACTTAAAGAAGCAACAAAGGCTGAGGTTAAAGAGATTTCTAATAAAAAATTAAATCCACTTCAAAAAGCTATAAAGGTGTTGGCAGATATATTCATTCCTATATTGCCTGCTATAGTTGCCTCTGGTTTATTGATGGGTATAAATAATCTACTTGCTAACCCAGGAATTTTCTATGAACAACCCTTTTTAGAAGTTCATAGTAATTGGGCTGGTATATCTAATATGATTAATCTTATAGCAAATACTTCTTTTTCATTTTTACCTGCACTAATAGGTTGGTCAGCTGTCAAAAAGTTTGGAGGAAATCCTGTACTTGGTATTGTATTAGGTCTTATTTTAATTAATCCAGATTTAATGCCTGGTGCACAATACTCTAAAACACCTGAAGCTGTTACTTACTGGAATATATTAGGTTTTAATATTGCTAAAATAGGCTATCAAGGACAAGTAATCCCTGTTTTATGTTCTTCTTATCTTTTAGCGACAATCGAAAAGTTCTTAACTAAAAAAATTCCTGAGATGGTTCAGCTTATTTTTGTTGCTCCTCTTACATTGTTAATAACTGGTTTCTTAACATTCTCTATCATAGGACCTATAACAATGTCATTTGCCAATTTAATTACAAGTGGAATTCTTGGATTGTTTGAAATTAATGCAGTACTTGCAGGAGCACTTTTTGGATTCATATTGTCTCCATTAGTTATAACAGGTATGCATCACTTATTCTTAGGTATAAATTTACAAATGATAGGTACTTTAGGATTTGCTACATTATGGCCAATACAAGTTATGGCTAGCCTTGGGCAAGGCGCAGCAGCTTTGACAATGTTTTTTATATTAAAAAATAAAAAAATCAAGGGTGTTGCATTAACAGCTTCAATTTCAGCTTGGTTAGGTATTACTGAACCTGCAATATTTGGTATAAACTTACGTTATCGTTTCCCATTCATAGCATCTATGATAGGTGCAGGTATAGCTGGAGGAGTTGTATCTTACTTTAATGTTAAAGCAAGTTCTATAGGTATATCAGGGTTACCAGCGTTTTTATCTATATTTACAGACCAATGGAGTGTTTACTTCTTAGCAATGGGGCTTTCTATAGCCATTACTTGTATCCTTACATACATATTCTCAAAGAGCAAATACTTTAATAAAGAATTTATAGAAAATTAAATAATATATAGTCTAATAAAAAAAGAGTGTCTAAATATACTGAAATCCAATCATTAGAATTTTGATTCAACAATTGAGGGTACAGTACAAAACAGACACTCTTTTATATAATTAAAGATTTCTTCTTCTTGCAAAATCTACAAATCTAAATGTATCAACTCTATGTCTAGATTCATGATACTGAAATAATCTTGTATCTTCTAAGTAAACTTCACTTCGTATCACTACAACATGTGTATCTGTTCCAATATCTAGCAATATTTTATCTTCTTCTGTAACAGGAGCTACTGTTACTTCTTTATTTGCATAACCTATTTTTAGTTCTAGATTTTTCTCTATATAATTAAATATTGAACTTTGAACTGCTGTTAATGGTATTTCTGGTATTATTTCAGATATAAAGTAATCTTTATCTAAAATAACAGCTTCTCCATTAATCTTTCTAAGTCTTTCAACTGCTATAACCTTAGTTTTTGTGTCTATATCTAGTTTTTTACAAATTTCTAAAGGCATAATCTCCTTTTTATTTTTTAGTACACTTATTTCTGTATCTAAATTTTTATTCTTTTGTAATTCATTGAAACTAATCAACCCTGACCCTTCTATTTCAAATTTATTTATATCTAAAACAATAGCCCCTTTACCTTGTTTTTTTTGTATAAACCCCTTCTCCAATAAAAGCGACTGCGCTTTTCTAATAGTTTCTCTTGATACTCGATATTTTTGAGCAAGCTTTACTTCTGTTGGTAAAAGCTCTCCTACTGCATATACATTATTTCTTATATCTTTCTCTAAATCTAAATATATTTCATAAAATTTCTTCAAGTAAATCACTCTCATTCATAATTAGTTTTAGTTTGTACACTCATCTCATTTTATATAAATATCATATTATGGGCTAAGCTGTCAAATAGTCTTGTTAATCTTTAAAACAATAAATTGCATAAGTAATATAATTAATTTCTTAAAATAATTTCCTACAAAAAAATAAACTCCAAATATTAGAGTTTATTTTATATATATAGCTATCATTCATTACCTTTATATACTTGTTACAAGATAATTATATTATCTAAGTAGATATTATTTATATACTTATTACAAGATAATTATATTATTTAAGTAGATATAATCATATTATCTGTCTAATAAGTATAGTAAACAGACTTCTCAATATTATACAAAAGCTTACATCTTTAAATCTTGACTTAACAATACCAAGTACAATACCAAAAACAGTACCTATAATAATTTTTGAAATAATAACTTCAAATGTATAGTAAGAGTTATTATATAACATTATGTAATTATGTATAACATCTATATATCCTATATTATAAATACCAGATAATATAGATGTTATACATATAACTTTACTCTTTGATTTTATAAAATTGTTTAAATAATTCCATATGTACTCTCTAAAAAATAATTCTTCAAATACTGGAACTATTAATACAGATAAAGTCATCATAGTTACATAAAAAAACATATAGCCTCTATTGTAATAAATTGAGATTACCACTAGAGATAAAGCTACTATAAAAAGTATCAACTTACATCTTTTTATAAGTACATTATCTTTATTTTCATTGAAAGCTTCTGTGATTTTTCTATTTCTCACCTTATTATACAAAGGACTATTTTTTAAAAATAAAATTAATGATAACCCAACTATTGTAAAAGAAATTAAATTTACAATGTTAAAATTTTCAAGGGTAAATTCAAATTGACTTAGAAGTATATAATTTAAAATCATCCTTACTATCTGAACTATGAACATCAATGAAATAGAATCCATTATACATTTTTTATAACTATACTTCATCCCCAATTTAAATCACCCCATGTATATACTAATCGTAAAGTCCATTTAATACTCTACTCACAGTTGCTTTACTCCAACTTGTTTCACTTGAAATTTCTTTATAGCTTAAACCATCTCTTCTCAAGTTTTTTATATTATTTATATCATCATCAGTAATTTGTTTTTCCTTTGGCTTAAGACTATTTTTGTAGCTTCTAAGTCTATCTAATTCTGATTTTAAACTATCTACTTCAAACTGTTTTTTTTGAAGCTTACTCTCATAAGAGTCTCTCATTTCATTAAATTCTTTGATGTAGTTTACTTTCCAATCCTCATCAATCTTTGTTTTAAATATACCCATATTTGAACCTCCTTAAATTTTGTTACTCTAGTTATGTATCGATTATAAACATTAATTTCTATACTTATCTTTAAAATCCTTGTACATAACCCCTATATAAGTTAGTAAAATTCAGATATATTTTTACAATTTTAAATATATATTAACAATATCAAAAAAACATACTGTCTTAATATAATATATTATACATTAAAATTTATTAAAATGAACTTTTTCATAGTCCAAATCAGAGTCACAGTATGATTTTTTTTCTTCATCAAGGTAGCCTATAGAAATTATACATTCTACACTGTACTTATCAGGTATGTTCAGTTCATCTCTAATATATTTATCAGCATCTATACTATCATCATGCATCCTATTTCTTACTTGTATCCAGCAAGAGCCTAATCCAAGCTCATGAGATTGAAGTTACTTCTTCTTTTTTTTAGAAATTCAATCATCTAAATCAACCCTTTCATAATAGCATACATCTGGCTTACATCATGCCCCTACTAATACTGAAAATGTATTCTCTAGCCTTTGTATGATAAATACTTTTTATAATATTTTATCATAACAATAGAAAGATTTCTCTTTTCCTAGGAAACTCATTTCACCAATTTTGATAAATCCACATTTTATAAGCAATGAATTCATCTTTGAGTTTATTGAATATGTATCACTCTTTAAATATGATACATCGTTTTCTTTAGCTAATTCTTCAGCAAAATCAACTAGTTTAGATGCAATTCCCATCTTTCTAAAACTTGGATTTACTGCCATTCTATGTACTACCATAGCCTTCTCATTAGACGACCAATTTAAATCTATATATTCTTTAGGTTCATCATAATTAATACATATAAATCCTGCTATCTTTCCATCTACTTCTTCTACATATAAATCTTGTTTATCAATATCAGAAACAAAGTCTTTATCTGATGGATAGTTTTCATCCCATTGTGTATTATTATAGCCTTTCATTTCCTCTACTGTTGATTTTATAATTCCCATGATACTATCTAAATCATTTATATTTGCTTTTCTAATCATAAAAATATCTCCTTATATTCATATATTAATTTACTACCTTTTTACTTTAAACCATTCTTCTTCTATATTTTTTCTCATTTTCTCTAGTATATTGTTTGCTGTTTGCTTCTCTTCATCTGTAAGATTATTAAAACAGATTTCTATACTTCTATTTTCTTCTTCAATTATTAACTCATATACTTCTAAAGATTTATTAGTCGGAGTTAAATTATATCCTCTTTTATCAAACTCATCTTGCTTTTTATCCACATATCCTGCTTTTATTAACTTCTGTATAGCTTTGGTTGTAGTAGCCTTATCTACTTTTAACACATTTGATAATTCTACAAGGTTTATACCAGGATTTTCACAAATTCGTGTTAAAAAAGTAAATTGCCCTTTTTGTAACTTTAATTCTTTGTACTTCATATCATTTATTGAATTTACTGCTCTAGATAAAGTACCAACTTCTCTTAATATATTACTGTCTAAAGTTTTAATCAAATACACCTCCAATCAATACCTCTAAATTTAAAATATATTTAGTTGAACTTTCAACTATATTTGTATATTACCATATATTGGTTGAATATTCAACTAAAAAAATAACTTTTTTACATTTATTTTTATTCATATTTTTGAATGGATGCTTATAAATCTATAATTACAGAGCTAAAAAAGAGCTGTTAATTGTCCCATATACAATTAACAGCTCTTTTTAGGCTTACATCATATTATTACTATAAATAACAACTAAATATATTTACATACCTCATCTGCAAATTCAGTAGTTGAAGCTGAACCACCTAAGTCTACAGTTAATTTACTTCCATCAAGAAATACTTTTTCTAAAGCTGTTTCTATCTTTTGTGCATTTTCATATTCCCCTAGGTATCTAAGCATCATTACTGACGATTGAATAAGAGCTGTTGGATTAGCTTTATTTTGCCCAGCTATTTGTGGAGCACTTCCATGAACAGCTTCAAATATAGCACAATCTTTACCAATATTTGCACTTGGAATTATACCTAAGCCTCCAACAAGACCAGCTCCCAAATCAGATAGTATGTCTCCATAAAGATTTGGCATTACCATTACATCGTAGTTTTCTGGATTTAAAACTAAGTTCATAGCTGCTGCATCTACAATTAAATCATCATACTCAACACCATGTTTTGATGCTACTTCTCTAAATACATCTAAAAACAAGCCATCAGACATTTTCATTATGTTTGCTTTATGTATAGCTGTAACTTTTTTTCTCTTGTTATCTTTAACATAGTTACATGCAAAGTCAACAATTCTCTCACTTGCACCTCTTGTTATTATCTTTATACTTTCAGCTGCATAATCACCTATCTTATGTTCTATACCAGCATATAAGTCTTCTGTATTTTCTCTTACTACCACTAAATCAACATCTTCATATCTTGACTTTATACCTTTAAAACTCTTAATTGGTCTTAAGTTAACATATAAATCTAATGCTTGTCTTAAAGTTACATTTACACTTCTAAATCCTTTCCCTACAGGAGTAGTGATTGGACCTTTTATAGCTATTTTGTTCTTTTTTATACTATCTATAATATATTGAGGAAGTGGAGTTCCATATTCTTCAATAACTGCTTCTCCTGCATTAACTTCTTCCCATTCTATCTCTACCCCAGTAGCTTCTACAACCTTTTTCATAGCTTTCGCAACTTCTGGTCCTATTCCATCTCCTGGTATAAGTGTCACTTTATACATCAATATTCCCTCTTTTCATATTAATTAGCTTGATTCTTAGTGTAATTTAATTTTCCACCTGCTTTTAATACATCAACTTCTTTTGATGATAATTCTACTTTAACTTTGAAAGAAGTTCCTTTACTTGTATTCTTAACCTCTAAAACACCACTATCTAGATTATCTAAAATATTTGGTATTTCCAAATTATCTAAAAGAGATAAGCTTTCATAATCTTTTTCATCACAAAACTCCATTGGAATTATACCACTGTTTATTAAATTGGCTTTGTGTATTCTTGCAAAACTTTTCACTATTACTCCTTTAACACCAAGATACAATGGTGCTAAGGCAGCATGTTCTCTACTTGAACCTTGTCCATAGTTGTCTCCACCAATTATAAATCCACCATCATTATCTTTTGCTCTTTGAGGAAACTCTGTATCTACAGTATTAAAACAATAATTTGCAAGATATGGTATGTTACTTCTAAAAGGAAGTAACTTAGCATTTGATGGCATTATATGGTCAGTAGTTATATTATCTTCTGTCTTCAATATTACTTTTCCACTTATAGACTCACTTAGTTCTGTATTAAGAGGGAAAGGCTTTATATTAGGACCTCTAACTACTTCTACATCGCTTCCTACATCAGAAGGCTTTATTATCATACTATCATCTATTAAAAATTCATTTACATCTAAGTTTTCAAATTTAACATCAAATTCTCTTGGGTCTGTAAGTTCTCCTTTTATAGCACTTACTGCTGCTACTTCTGGGCTCACTAAATATACTTGTGCTGATAGAGTTCCACTTCTTCCATAGAAGTTTCTATTGAAAGTTCTTAAAGATACAGAATCAGTTCCTGGAGATTGACCCATACCTATACATGGCCCACAAGAATTTTCTAATATTCTAGCTCCAGCACTTATTATATCTCCTAAAGCTCCATTTCTAGCTATCATTTCCATAACCTGTCTTGAGCCTGGTGCTATTACCAAACTTACATTCTTATGAACTTTGTTGCCTTTTAAAATTTGGGCTACTTTCATTAAGTCTTCATAAGAAGAATTTGTACAGCTTCCTATCGCAACTTGGTCTATTTTAATCTTTCCTATATTTTCGACTTCATCTACATTGTCTGGACTATGAGGCTTTGCAGCTAATGGTTTTAATTCATCTAAGTTTATAGTAATCTCTTCATCATAAATTGCATCTGAATCAGATTTTAGCTCCATCCAAACATCTTCTCTTCCTTGACTCTTAAAAAACTCTAGTGTTTTTTCATCACTTGGGAATATTGAAGTAGTTGCTCCAAGTTCAGCTCCCATATTTGTTATTGTGGCTCTTTGTGGAACAGATAGATTTTTAACACCTTCTCCTCCATATTCATAGACTTTACCTACGCCACCTTTTACAGTTTGTTTTCTCAACACTTCTAATATTATATCTTTTGAAGATACCATATTATTTAATTTTCCAACTAAGTTTACCTTACAGACTTTTGGTGCTTTTATATAGTATGCTCCTCCTGCCATAGCTAGAGCAACATCCAATCCCCCAGCACCAATAGCCATCATACCAACACCACCAGCAGTAGGTGTGTGGCTATCAGAACCCAAAAGTGTATCTCCTGGTGTTGAAAATCTTTCTAAAAACACTTGATGGCAGATACCATTTCCTGGTTTAGAAAAATAAACACCATATTTATCAGCTACTGTTTGTATATATTTATGGTCATCTGCATTTTCAAATCCTTGTTGTAACATATTATGGTCTACAAATGCAACGCTTCTTTTTGTTTTTACTTTATCTATGCCCATAGCTTCTAATTGAAGATATGTCATTGTTCCAGTGGAATCTTGTGTTAAAGTCTGGTCTATTTTTATCCCAATTGAATTGCCAGCAACAGCCTCTCCATCCACTATATGTTTTTTTATTATTTTATAAACTATATTATCTCCCATACTTTCCTCCTAAACAATTATATCTTAAATATATGAACCTCTAACTGCTTCTTCTTCTGTTGTACCTTTTTCATGTGCTAGTATATCACAATATAATTGAAGAATCTCTTTATCCATCAAACTTCTTTTCAATCTTATAGATGTAGCTCTTATGGCATTTAATAATTTGGTAGCGTTTTCTGGAGAAATATACATTTCATATTCACTCAATTTATTTATTACTGCTGCTCTTCCTGAATGCTTTCCTATTACTATCTTTCTTTCAAGATTTACTTCACTTGGGTCAAATGGTTCATAGTTATGTGGGTCTTTTAAAGCTCCATCTGCATGTATACCTGATTCATGTATAAACATATTATCTCCAACTACTGGTTTCCATGTAGGAAGTATTCTTCCTGATGCTTGTGACACATACTCACATATCCCTCTAAACTTTCTAGTATCTACGTTATTTAAATCACATTTATAGATGCATTTAAGTGCCATTAAAACTTCTTCTAACGCTGCATTTCCAGCTCTCTCACCTAAGCCATTAACTGTAACTCCAACATAGTTTGCTCCTGCTGCTAATCCTGCAAGTGCATTTGCTGTTGCCATACCAAAATCATTATGTGTATGCATTTCTATGTCAAAATTAGTTCTTTCATAAAGAGTTTCTATTGCATTTTTTATAGAAAAAGGATTCATAACTCCTACAGTATCACAATATCTAAATCTATCTGCTCCTGCTTGCTTTCCAACATTTATAAACTCAGTTAAGAAGTCGATATCCGCTCTTGAAGCATCTTCTCCATTTACTGAAACATATAATCCATTTTTCTTTGCAAATTCAACTGTCTTAGCCATGTTCTCTAAAACCCAACCTCTAGAAGTTCTAAGTTTATTTTCTATATGAATATCAGATACTGATATTGATATGGCTACTGCATCAACACCACAAGAAATAGATTCTTCAACATCTTTTATCACTGCTCTATTCCAAGCCATTATATCTGCTTTTAAATTTCTATTGCATATGTGCTTTATTACATTTTTTTCGTCTCCACCCATAGTAGGTATACCAACTTCAATTTGGTCGACACCTAAATCACTTAACATCTCAGCAATCATTATTTTTTCTCTATTCGCAAATACAACCCCAGCTGTTTGTTCTCCATCTCTTAAAGTAGTATCTACTATTTTGATTTCCTTTGCTCTATCTTTTGATATAATGCACATATTAATGCCCCCCTTAGTATACATTTAGTTTTAATAATATTAGGTCTTATTTTTCAGTGATGTCTCTAACTTTTGATTATTTTTTTATTTTTTATTCATTTTAATTTCATTTGCAATTTATTTTTTTAGCTTTTCATATCTTGTAATCTATTATATTACTTTATATTAATTATTGCACTATATTTTTTCCTTTTTGTGAAAACTTCTTAAAAATGAAAGTTATTATGTTTTTCTTGCATTTTAATTTAATTTATAAATAGATTTATTTTCAAAAAACCTTTTAAATTAAACCTCTAAAATTCTAGCTAAAATTTAATTTAATCTACACTATATTTTAAGAGTTATACACTATATTTTTAAACTATATAAATAATAATCGAAAAAATTACTAAAAATACTTACAAATATGATATTATTAATTGATTAATAAAATAGAAAATTTTTCATGAAAGGTAAGATAATAATGGATTTTAAGAGCTTAGGAATTAGCGAAGATACTATAAATATTATAAAAACATCAGGAATAACAACACCTACACCTATACAAAAAGAAAGTATTCCTTTAATAAAATCAGGAAAAGATGTCATAGCAGAAGCTCAGACTGGGACAGGTAAAACACTTGCTTTCTTGCTTCCGATATTTGAGAATATATCATTGGATATAGATGATATACAAGTACTTATACTGTCTCCAACTAGAGAACTTGCTATTCAAATAACAGAAGAAGCTATAAAACTTAAAGAATCTAAGGATATAAATATTCTAGCAGCTTATGGTGGAAAAGACATTGGTTCTCAGATAAAAAAACTAAAAGGAAATATTCATATGATTATAGCAACACCAGGTAGACTTCTAGACCACTTAAATAGAAAAACAATTGACCTTAGCAAATTAAAAACTTTTGTTTTAGATGAAGCAGACCAAATGTTGCTTATGGGATTTAAAAATGAGGTTGAAGCTATTTTAAAAGAAACTTCAAATAAAAAACAGACATTATGCTTTTCTGCAACTATGGATTCTCAAGTTAAAAAATTAGCTTATAGATATACAAAAAATCCTGTTGTTGTTTCTATTGAAAAAGAAGAAATTACTCTTACTAATATAAAACAAGAAGTAGTAGAAACTACAGATAGAAAGAAATTAGATGCTTTATGCAGTGTTTTAAACGAAGACAATCCTTTTATGGCTATAATATTCTGTAGAACTAAAAGAAGAGTTGACAACCTTGAAGAGGCTCTTGCTATACGAGGATATAATTGTCAAAAGTTGCATAGTGATATCGCCCAATCAAAGCGAGAAAGAATAATGAAATCATTTAGAAATTTAGAAATACAATATTTAATAGCTACAGACGTAGCTTCTCGAGGTCTTGATATATCAGGAGTAAGTCACATATATAATTACGATTTACCAGAAACGCCTGAAGACTATATTCACCGTATTGGTAGAACTGGTAGAGCTGGAGAACAGGGTTATACTTGTGCTTTTATTGACCCTAAAAACGAGAGAATATTAAGTGAAATTGAAACAGCTATAGAATCTAAAATTAATAGAAGAATTGTAAAATTATAATATATAGGCTAACTATCAAATTGTCAACTGCCAACTACCCTAAAGGGTAGTGGCTTGTAGGAGATTACAAGTTAGTTGAATAGCCTAAGTTTTAACTACGTTATGTAAGAATATATAGGTACTTTAGGATACTTCTCTAGTCCTAAACTCTACGGTGTATCATTAAACATCACTGATGGCAGGCGAAGTGTGGTATATTTAAAACCTTTCATAACATTGGCGAAGAGAGCTTACCACCGTAAGGTGAGGTTAAATTATCTGAAAGGATTAATATTATGGTGTATGTAATTAGCTTTGAAGGAAAACCGTTAATGCCTACTAATAATGCAAAAGCTAGAAAATTATTAAAACAAAAGAAAGCTACTGTTAAAAGAGTTAATCCATTTACTATACAATTACTGTATAAAACGGATACTGAATATATTCAATCTGTAACATTAGGGATAGATAGCGGATATTTAAATATAGGATTTTCAGCTATAACAGATAGTAAAGAATTGATAGTTGGAGAAGTAAAGTTGCTTCAAGGTATGAAAGATAGATTATTAGAAAAAAGTCAATATAGAAGAATTAGAAGACAAAGATTAAGATATAGAAAACCTAGATGGAACAATAGAAAAATAGAAAATGGATGGTTAGCACCAAGTTTACAACATAAGTTAGATACTCATGTTAAATTTATAGATTATCTTAATTCAATACTGCCTATTAAAAATATAGTAATAGAGGTTGCCAACTTTGATATACAAAAAATCAAGAATCCTGATATATATGGAGTAAAGTATCAGCAGGGAGAACAAATTGGTTTTTGGAATGTAAGGGAATATGTACTTCATAGAGATGGACATAAATGTCAAAATCCTAATTGTAAGAATAAGAATAAAGAACAGATATTAGAAATTCATCATATTAAGTACAAGAGTGATAGTGGTTCTGATGCTCCTAGTAATTTAATAACTTTGTGTAATAAGTGTCATACATCTCCTAATCATAAAAAGGGTAAATTTCTGTATGATTGGTGTGAAAATGGTAAAAAGGTTAAAGATTTTAAAGATGATACATTTATGTCAATGATAAGATGGTACTTATTGGAACAGTTGAAAGAAAAATATACTAACATTAAAGCAACTTATG
>NZ_JAGWDG010000020.1:0-51893 GCF_020658095.1 Clostridioides sp. ZZV14-6009 | reverse complement strand
TAAGCTCTCTAGCGCTGATGGTACTTGGTGGGAAACTGCCTGGGAGAGTAGGACGTAGCCACGTAATCTTTTTTTGTGTAAATTTATAAAAAATAAAAAAGTTTTATTTTTTGTGTTTAGACATGGCAAATTTGGGACATAATATAATTGTAAAACTTAATAGCAAAAATAAATTACTCAATCTCCCCCACTTAAAGGCCTCTATCCCCCATAGAGGTCTTTTTTATTATGTCTAATTTTCTATATCCGTTATTTTATTTATTTTCATTCTATCTTATAGTCAGTATATTTATTTAAGTTTAGTATAATTTAACAGAAAATATATGTGATTTAACATTTATTTTAATAAATTTACTATATGTTCACTTTGACTTAATATATCCTTTACAAATAAAGAGTATTATTAATTTATAAGTAAATCGTATAACTAAACAAAGTATTTTGAGGAGGATAAAAAATGGCAGATATAAGACTAGAAAATGTCACAAAATCTTATGATAAAAAGAACACTGTTATAGAAAACTTGAACCTTACTATAGAAGATGGTTCTTTTACGGTATTGGTAGGCCCAAGTGGTTGTGGAAAATCTACTACACTAAGAATGATTGCTGGGCTTGAAGATATAACTTCAGGCAATTTGAAAATTGAAGAAAATGATGTAACAAGAACTGATGCAAGTAAGAGAGATATAGCTATGGTATTTCAGAATTATGCATTATATCCGCATATGACTGTTAGAGAAAATATAGAATTTGGTCTAAAGAATAAAAAAGTTCCAAAAGAAAAGAGAGAAGAACTTATAACAGAGGTTATTGATATAGTTGGATTACAAGAATATTTAAATGTAAAGCCAGGAAATTTGTCTGGAGGACAAAGACAGAGAGTAGCATTGGCTAGAGCGATGGTTAAAAATCCAAAGGTATTTTTAATGGATGAACCATTATCAAATTTGGATGCAAAACTAAGAAATCAGATGAGAACAGAATTAATACAGTTACATCAAAAGTTAAAATCTACATTTGTTTATGTAACTCATGACCAAGTCGAAGCAATGTCAATGGCGGATAAAATAGTTATAATGAACAAAGGAGAGATAATGCAAATAGGTTCTCCAAAAAAAATATATCAAGACCCTAAAAATTTGTTTGTGGCACAATTTATCGGAAATCCTTGTATGAACATATTAAATATGAAGGATAATATCAAACTTGGATTTAGGCCTGAAAAAGCTGTATTAGAAAGTATAAATATAGATATAAAAAATGATGATGCTTTTAATTTGCTTGGAAAGGTTATAACTAAAGAAGTATTAGGAAACGAAACTATATACTGTTTATCTGTTCTTGACAGTGAAGTAAGGGTTAAAACAGAAAACGATATATTTGATATAGGGAAAACTTTGAAAGTAAATGTATTAGAAAAGGATTTATATTATTTTGATAAAGATGGGCAAAGAATAGATGATATAAAAGAATGTAAGAATATGTATTCTAAAATCAAAGGAGATATTTATGAAAAAGCAATTTAATAAAGCATATTTGTACATAACACCTGCAATTATAGGAACTTTACTGTTTATAGTATATCCAATAATTAAGACAATATCGCTGAGTTTCAAATCAGGAAGTCTTCTTAGTTCAACTTTCGAAAATGTAGGATTAAACAATTACACAGAGCTTTTAAAAAATCCAGAGTTTATACAAACTATAACAAATACAGCAATTTATACTTTTTTTATGGTAATTATATCTATATCACTAGCTATAGTACTTGCTACTTGGTTAAACAAAAACTCTATAATACACAATTTAACACAAAGTATAATCTTTACACCACATGTAATTTCACTTGTATCTGTGGCCGTATTATGGCTTTGGATTATGGAACCTCAGTATGGTTTTTTAAACTGGGTACTGTCAGTATTACACTTACCAACATCAAAATGGCTTTCAAGTGAAAGTTCAGCATTGATGTCATTGATTTTAATAGGCATATGGAAAACTCTGGGATATAATATTTTAATAGTTTTATCAGGTCTTAAATCGATACCAAATTATATATATGAGGCATCTAAGCTAGACAATGCAAACAAGGTAACTAATTTCTTTAAGGTAACATTACCACTATTATCGCCAACAATATTTTTTCTCATGATAACAACAACAACAGCATCATTTCAAGTATTTGATGAAATAAGCATAATGACACAAGGTGGTCCATTAGGTTCAACCAACATGTTATCTTATTATATATATGAGTCTGGATTTATATATTACGATATAGGGCAAGCAAGTGCAGCAAGTATGTTTTTATTAGCTATAGTTATGATTGCTACATATGCTAATTTCAGACTATTATCAAAAAAAGTTCATTATCAATAAAGAAAAATATATATTATGAGGCGTATTAAAAAGGAGGACAAAATGGATATTATAAGACCTATTAAAAAAGATAAAGCTGATATAAAGAAAATAGTATCAAAATCAATAGAAGTATTAATTCTAGTACTTTTATCTGCAATATTTATATTCCCTTTTATATGGATGTTGTCGACATCTTTTAAAAACCCACAAGAAATGATGCAACTACCACCTACAATAATACCAAATGATATAGTACTAGGAAATTATACTACAGCATGGAATTCAGGGCCATTTTTTAGATATTTATTAAATAGTATCTTTGTGACAGGTAGTATTTTAATCATACAGTTTTTAGTGATGGTTCCTGCAGCTTATGCATTTTCTAAGATTAAATTTAGAGGTGAAAAGGTATTGTTTGGACTATTACTCATAGGACTTATGATTCCTCCACAAGTAACTTTTTTACCTGTATATATGATGATGAGTAAATTTGGATTTATAAATACATATGTGCCACTTATAATTCCATTTATGACATCTTCATTTGGTATATTTTTGCTTAGACAAAATTTTATGCAGATATCAGATGAGATTATTGAAGCAGCTAAATTAGACAATACTTCGGACTTAAAAATAATGTTTAAAATAATGGTTCCTATGGCAAAACCAGCAGTAATAACATTTATATTATTTAATTTTATATATCACTGGAATAACTATTTCTGGCCTTTAGTAATGACAAATACAGATGCAATAAGAACTTTACCAATCGGAGTAGCTCTTCTTAAATCTTCAGAAGGAATTACTGCATGGAATGTAATAATGGCAGGAAATATAATTTTAATTTTACCAATAATTCTTGTTTATATATTTGCAAATAAAAAAGTAAAAGAAGCTTTTATGTATTCAGGAATAAAATAAAAAGTCAAAAACTAAATTTGGAGGATGGAAATGAAGCTTAAAAGAAAATTAGCAACAGGATTAGCAATAACATTATTAGTAGGTTCTTTAGTTGGGTGTTCAAATTCTAATGACTCAAATACATCTAAAGGAGAAAAGACAGATAGCAATATTACAAAGATAGATTTCTGGGCACCTTTGGGTGGAACTAATGGTGAAACTGCACAAAAAATGGTTGACCAGTTTAATAGTGAGCATAAAGATATACAAGTGAATATGCTAAAACAAAAAGATTATTATGAAAATGCAACAAAATTACAAGCTGCATTAACTTCTAAAGACCAACCAGATGTAACATTATTAGAAATAACTCAAACAGGTACATTTGCATCAGCAGGAGCTTTAGTAGATATGAGTAAATACTTTGATAAGGCATACCAAGAAAGATTCTTTTCTGGTCTTCTAACAAATTCATATTATGAAAATAAATTTGTTGGGATGCCATTTAATAGAAGCACACCGATATTATACATAAATAAAGACATGGCAGTTAAAGCAGGTCTTGACCCTTCAGGGCCAAAGTCATGGGAAGAACTTAAAACATATGCTAGTAAAATGACAAATAAATCAGAAGATACTTATGGATTTGAAACTCCAATAGATATTTGGTTCTATGAAGCGATGGTAATGCAAAGTGGAGGAGAAATAACTGATGGAAAAAAAGTAGCATTTAATAATGAAGCAGGTCAAGCACCAGTTAAATTCTGGCAAGATATGATGAAATCTGGAGTAATGAAAATGCCACCTGGTGAAGATTATAATGCTTGGGATGTAGCAAAGCAAGATTTTGTAAATGGTAAAGTTGGTATGATATTTACATCGACAGCAGATTTAGCAGGTCTTATGCAACAAACAGATGGTAAGTTTGAAATATCAACAGCATTTTTACCAAAAAATCAAAAATATGCAACTCCTACAGGTGGAGCAAACTTAGTTATGCTTGAAGGTGGAACAGATAAAGAGAAAGATACAAGTGCAGAATTTATAGAATGGATGACTCAAACAGATAAAATAGTTCAATTTAGTTCATCAACAGGATATCTACCAACAACTGAAGATGCAACTAAATCAGAAAAATTACAAACATTGTATAAAGAAAAGCCACAATATAAAGTTGCAACTGACCAATTACAATATGCTGTTGCCCTTCCAATGCTAAATGGATATAAAGAAGCAACTGACAAGTTAATGGATGAGATTAAAAAAGGTCTTACTGATTTAAATGTGGCGCCAAAAGATGCAGTAAATAAAGGAACTTCTGCAATGCAAGCAGTAATAGACAAGACTAATAAATAATTATAGAGATGTATAAAATGTTGATAAAATATTATTTGTAACATATATAGATTATAGCTTGATTGAAAGTATTCAATAATATATGAATGAAGAGGTAATGTAAATGACAAAAGTTATAGTATTATCAGTAGATTCTTTATTTGAAAAAGATTTAGAATTTGTAAAGAATCTACCAAATTTTAAATCTATCTTAGAAAATTGTTCTATGGTGAAAAATATAAATTGTGTATATCCAACTTTAACATATCCTTGTCATACAAGTATGGTCACAGGGGTATATCCTAAAAAACATGGAATATATCATAATGAAAAATTTGACCCAAATAAAGAAAATAAAGATTGGTATTGGTATTCAAAAGATATAAAAGTAAAGACAATTATAGATGTAGCAAAGGAAAATAATTTGACCACTTCTAGTATCTTATGGCCTGTAATGGGTGCAAATCTAAATATAGATTATAACATTGCAGAGATATGGGCTCCTAATAGAGAAGATGACCCAAGAGAAACCTTTGAAAAAAGTTCAAGTAAGGTTATAATGGATAGTATTTATGATAGACATTGCCATTATATTGATTGGAAATTAGAGCCTAATATGGATTTATTTGGAGTAAATTGTGCGGTAGATGTAATAAAAGAATATAATCCAGATTTAATGTTAATACATCTAGCAACTTTGGACCATACACGACATAATCATGGTTTGTTTAATGAAGAAGTAAATGAAGCCCTGAAAATGAATGATAAATGGTTAGGAGATATAATTCAGGCTACAAAGGATGCGGGTACATATGAAGATACCAATTTTATAATACTTGGAGACCATGGCCATCTTAGAGTTGATAAAGTCGTAAATCCAAATGTTTTACTTAAATCACATGGATTTATAACAGTAGAAAATGATGAGGTTAAGAATTTTGATGCCTATGTAAATTCATCAGGCATATCAGCACAGATAATAGTAAATAACTCAAATAGACTAGAAGAGTTAAGAGCATTGCTTGAAGAGTTTAAAGAAGAATTATTTATAGAGAATATATTTACCAGAGAAGAAGCATCCAATCTTGGACTTGAAGGCGATTTTGAACTGGTAATTGAAGGAATTGAAGGAATTTCATTTGGAAATGATTTAGAAGGAAATATTATAAAGGATTCCGATATAAAAGATTACAAGTTTGCTGTGGCTACACATGGTCATTTACCTACTAAGGGTAATAGACCTCCATTTATAGCTTTTGGACCTAAAATAAAAACAGGTGTAGTAGAGGAAGAAGGCGACTTAAGAGCTCATGCAGCAACTATATTAAAACTATTCAATTTGAAACTAGACGGAGTTGAAAAAGAAGCATTTGACTTCATTATATAAACTTGATAAAGTATTTATTTTCCATTACTTATAGACTTCTATTATAAAGATAGAAGTCTTTTTTTATATTTTAGATTTAAGTAAAATTTAAATGGGTAAAATATTTAAAATAACTGAAACAATTCTAGAAAGGTATGATATAATAATACATGTTAGGAACTAATGTTCGAAAAGAAGGAGTGATACTATGGATTTTAAACTAAAGTCAGACTTCAAACCAACAGGTGACCAACCAGAAGCTATTAAATCAATAGTGGATTCTATAAATAGAAATGAAAAATTTTCGACATTGTTAGGTGTAACGGGTTCAGGAAAAACATTCACAATGGCAAATATAATACAACAAGTTAAAAAACCTACCCTAATAATGGCTCATAATAAAACACTAGCAGCACAACTTTATAGTGAGTTTAAAGAATTTTTCCCAGACAATGCAGTTGAATATTTTGTAAGTTACTATGATTACTATCAACCAGAGGCATATGTAGCTCACAGTGACACTTATATAGAAAAAGATGCAAGTATAAATGACGAAATAGACAAACTTCGACATTCTGCTACAGCATCTATTTTAGAGAGAAGAGATACAATAATAATATCTTCAGTATCTTGTATATATGGTTTGGGAGACCCAAAAGATTATAAAGAACTTATGTTATCTATAAGACCTGGTATGCAAAGAGATAGAGATGATGTAATAAAAAAGTTAATAGAGATACAATATGAAAGAAATGATATAAATTTTACAAGAGGGACTTTTAGGGTTAGAGGGGATATATTAGAAATATTTCCAGCTAGTAATGATGAAAAAGCAATAAGAATAGAGTTTTTTGGTGATGAGATAGATAGAATAACAGAAATTGATTATGTAACAGGAAAGATTGTTGGGACAAGAAATCATGTTGTTATCTTCCCCGCATCTCACTATGTAACAACACCAGAAAGAATTGAAAACGCAATTGTTCAAATTGAAGATGAACTTCAACAACAAATCGAGAATTTTAAAGAAAATGATAGACTTTTAGAAGCTCAAAGAATTGAGCAAAGAACAAAGTATGATATAGAAATGTTAAAGGAAATAGGATTTTGTCAGGGAATAGAAAACTATTCAAGACATATTACTGGAAGAGAAGAAGGAGAAAGACCATATACACTAATGGATTTCTTTCCAGATGATTATTTGATAATTGTGGATGAAGCACATGTTACTATTCCACAGGTAAGAGGAATGTATGCAGGAGATAGGTCAAGAAAAACTTCTCTTATAGAAAATGGATTCAGATTACCTTCTGCACTTGATAACAGACCACTAAATTTTCAAGAATTTGAAGGAAATATAAATCAAATGTTGTTTGTAAGTGCTACACCAGGTCCTTATGAAATTCAACATTCCGAAACTATAGCAGAACAAATAATAAGACCAACAGGTCTTTTAGATCCAATTATAGAAGTAAGACCTATAAATAATCAGATAGACAATTTGGTAGGAGAAATAACTAAAATAATAGAAAAAAATGAAAGAGTGCTTATAACCACTTTGACTAAAAAAATGAGTGAAGACTTAACTAATTACCTTAAAGAAATAGGAATAAAAGTTAAATATCTACATTCAGATATAGTTACATTAGAAAGAACAGAGATAATAAGAGACTTAAGACTAGGAAAATTTGATGTACTTGTAGGAATAAATTTACTTAGAGAAGGTCTAGATATACCAGAGGTTTCACTTATAGCGATTTTAGATGCAGATAAAGAAGGTTTCTTACGTTCCGAAACAGCGTTAATACAAACTATTGGACGTGCAGCTAGAAATGAAAATGGAAGAGTTATTATGTATGCTGATAGGATAACTGATTCAATGCAAAATGCTATTGATGAGACAAAAAGAAGAAGAGCTATACAGAATTTATATAATGAAGAACACAACATAACTCCTAAGACTATACAAAAAAGTGTAAGAGATAGTATAGAGGCAACTAAGGTAGCAGAGGAAGAAGTTGTATATGGAATAACTGATACAGATGATAAAGAAGAGATAAAAGATAATATAGAAAAATTAAAATCAGAGATGATGGAAGCTGCTCAAAACTTACAATTTGAGAGAGCGGCCGAATTAAGAGATAAGGTAAAACAGTTGGAAGAAAAATTGGAAAAATAGAAAGGTAAAAACAAGGTTATGGAAGATAAAATTATAATAAGAGGAGCAAAAGAGCATAATTTAAAAAATGTAGATTTAGATTTACCAAGAGATAAGTTTATAGTTTTTACAGGATTGTCTGGTTCTGGAAAGTCATCTTTGGCGTTTGATACGATATATGCAGAAGGCCAAAGAAGATATGTAGAGAGTTTGTCTGCTTATGCTAGACAGTTTTTAGGGCAAATGGAAAAGCCAAATGTAGAGTATATTGAAGGTTTATCACCAGCTATTTCAATAGACCAGAAGACTACTTCAAAGAATCCACGTTCTACAGTTGGAACAGTAACAGAAATATATGATTATTTGAGATTATTATTTGCAAGAGTAGGTGATGTGTATTGTCCTACTTGTGGTGAAAAAATAAGTCAAATGACTATTCAAGAAATAGTTGATAAAATGCTAGATTTTCCAGATAGAACGAAGCTGCAAATACTTTCACCAATTGTTAGAGGTCAAAAAGGTACACATAAAAAGGTCTTAGATAATATTAAAAAAGAAGGATTTGTAAGAGTTAGAGTTGATGGCGAAAACTATGAAGTAAGTGATGATATTGTTTTAACTAAAAACCAAAAACACAGTATAGAAGTAGTAGTAGATAGAATAGTAGTTAAAGATGGAATAGAATCTAGACTTGCAGATTCAATTGAAACTGCGGTTAAACTATCTGATGGTCTTGTAATAGCTCAGATAATAGATGGAGAAGAGATTCTTTTCTCAACTAAATTTGCATGTCCAGAACATGGAATTGGGATAGAAGAATTATCTCCAAGAATGTTTTCATTTAATGCTCCTTTTGGTGCTTGTGATGTTTGTAATGGTCTTGGAGAAAGTAAAGAAGTTGACCCAGAACTAGTTGTACCAAATAAAGATTTATCAATAAAACAAGGTGCAGTGGCTGCATGGGGCTCAACAGGTGTCAACGACGATACTTATTATAGCAAAATGATAAAAAGTTTAGCAGAGCATTTTAATGTATCTTTGACAACTCCATTTAAAGATTTACCAGAAGATTTTGTTCAAGAGTTACTTTATGGTAAGGATAATATAATGGTAGAGTTTGTTTATGAATCAAAATTTGGAGGAACTAGAAATTATAAATCATATTTTGAAGGTGTAGTAGTAAACTTAGAGAGAAGATACAAAGAAACTAACTCAGAGTATATGAGAGATAAAATTGAAGAGTATATGGCAGAAAGACCTTGTCCAAAATGTAAGGGATTGAGACTTAAAAAAGAGGTTTTATCTGTTTTAGTTGATGGAAAAAATATAATGGAAGTAACAAACTTATCTGTTAATGAATTGATAGATTTTATGGAAAATATAACTCTTACAGAAAAGCAAAGATTTATAGCTCATGAGATTATAAAAGAGATAAAGGGAAGAGCTAAGTTTTTAAGAGATGTTGGTCTTGATTATTTGAATTTATCAAGAAAAGCTGGAACACTTTCAGGAGGAGAAGCACAACGTATAAGGTTAGCAACTCAAATAGGTTCAGCATTAGTTGGAGTGTTATATGTGCTTGATGAGCCAAGTATAGGTCTTCATCAAAGAGATAATGACAGACTCATAGGCACTCTTAGACATCTAACAGATTTAGGAAATACTTTAATTGTCGTAGAACATGATGAAGATACAATGAGAGAAGCTGATTATGTCATAGATATTGGTCCTGGTGCAGGTATACATGGTGGTGAGATAGTTGCACAAGGGACTTTAGATGAAATAATAGAAAATGAAAACTCAATAACAGGTCAGTATTTAAGTGGAAAAAAACAAATATTAGTTCCTGAGACTACTAGAGAAGGAAATGGAAGTTTTATAGAAGTAGTCAAAGCATCAGAAAATAACCTAAAAAATATTGATGTAAAATTGCCATTAGGTAAGTTTACATGCATAACAGGTGTTTCAGGTTCTGGGAAAAGTACACTAATAAATGACATACTTTATAAAGGTGTTGCAAGTAAAGTAAATAGACTTAAACAAAGAGCTGGTAAGCACAAAGAAATAAAAGGAATTGAAAATATAGATAAGGTTATAAATATTGACCAAAGTCCAATTGGAAGAACACCTCGTTCAAATCCAGCCACTTATACAGGGGTATTTGACTTTATAAGGGATATCTTTGCAGCTACTAATGAAGCGAAAGCAAGAGGCTATAAAAAAGGAAGATTTAGTTTTAATGTAAAAGGTGGTAGATGTGAAGCTTGTAAAGGTGATGGAATAATAAAAATAGAGATGCACTTTTTACCAGATGTATATGTTCCTTGTGAAGTTTGTAAGGGTGAAAGATACAATAGGGAAACATTACAAGTAAAATACAAAGATAAAACTATATCTGATATACTAGATATGAATGTAGAAGAAGCTGTTGAGTTTTTTGAAAATATACCAAACATAAAAAGAAAACTAGATACATTAATGGATGTAGGTCTTTCATATATTAAATTGGGACAGCCTTCAACTCAATTGTCTGGAGGAGAAGCACAACGTATAAAATTAGCATCAGAACTTAGTAAAAGACCAACAGGAAAGACTTTATATATATTAGATGAACCTACTACAGGACTTCATATGGCAGATGTAGATAAGTTAATTCACGTATTACAAAGATTAGCAGATACAGGAAATACAATTATAGTCATAGAACATAATCTAGATGTTATAAAGACTTGTGATTATGTAATAGACTTAGGGCCAGAGGGTGGAGATAAAGGTGGAACTATAGTTGCAACTGGAACACCAGAAGAAGTATCTAAAGTTGAAGGTTCTTATACAGGTCAATTTTTAAAGAAATATTTCTCTTAGGTTGTACAAACTGTGTAAAATTTTAACTGTAAATATATAAAAATAAATTGTAGATAATTACCAAACATAAAGTCCATATTGTTCTTCGTATTTGAGATTGCTTTTAAATCAATTATAGAAGATGATATGGACTTTAACTTGTGTACAATGCTGGAAATTGAATAACTTTTTAATTTTCATATTTTAGGGTATAATTTTAATATAAAATTTAATGTTTTGGAGGGCGAGATGTTTGATATACAAGACCACTTAAAAAAATTACCTTCTGAGCCTGGCGTATATTTAATGAAGGATAAATACGACCACATAATATATGTGGGAAAAGCTATATCTCTAAAAAATAGAGTAAGGCAGTATTTTCAATCTTCAAAAAACCATACATCTAAAGTCAAATCTATGGTTAAAAATATATATAAATTTGAATATATTATAACGGATTCAGAGTTGGAAGCATTAATACTTGAATGTAATTTAATAAAAAGATATAGACCAAAGTATAATGTGCTACTTAGGGATGATAAAACTTACCCATATATTAAAGTAACTACAAATGAAGATTATCCAAGAATTTTAAAGGTTAGAAGAGTGCTTAAAGATAAAGCAAAGTATTTTGGACCATATACCAATATAACTGCGGTAAATGATACTTTAGACCTTATAAATAGTACCTATCCAATAAGAAGTTGTAAAATAGATATAGAAAAAGCAATAAAAAATAAAACAAGACCTTGTTTAAACTTACACATAAATAAATGCTTAGGGCCTTGTACAGGAAAAGTATCTAAAGAAGAATATGGAAAGATGATAGAAGAAATTATAATGTGTCTATCTGGGAAAGAAGAAAAGTTGATGGAGCTCTTAAAAGAAAAGATGAATGAGAGTTCTATGAATTTTAGATTTGAAGAAGCAGCTATATATAGAGATAAAATAAAGGGTCTTGAAGAAATGATACAAAAACAAAAAATAGATGCTACTGTAACCGATTTAAATCAGGATGTAGTTGCCATGGCAAGAGCTCATAATGAAGCCTGTGTACAAGTATTTTTTATTAGAAATGGTAAGATTGTTGGGAGAGAACACTTTATCCTAGAAGGGGTAATGGATAGTCCAAGAGCTTCTATATTAAGTTCATTTGTAAAACAATTTTACAATGAACAAGAGTATATACCTAAAGAACTAATTATAGAAGATGAGATAGAAGACAGTTGTATATTAGAAGAATGGCTATCGTCTAAAAAAGGACAAAAAGTAACAATAAGAGTACCACAAAAAGGAGAGAAAAAAAGTCTAGTTGAAATGGTTAGAAAAAATGCAGTAGAGTACCTTGAAAAATTTTCTGATATGAACAAAAGAAAATATGAAAAAAGTATTGGAGCATTAGAAGAATTAAAACGATTGTTAAACTTAGAAAAATTGCCGATAAGAATAGAGTCTTTTGATATATCAAATATACAAGGAGTAGATTCAATTGGTTCTATGGTAGTCTATACAAATGCTAAAAAAGATAAAAAAGAGTATAGAAGATATAAAATAAAAACGGTTATTGGACCCAATGATTATGATTCTATGGCTGAAATTGTAGATAGAAGATTGAAACATGGAAATTTACCTGACCTTATATTGTTGGATGGAGGAAAGGGACAGGTTAGTGCTGTAAAAAAAGTATTAGAACTTAATGATGTAGACATACCACTTTGGGGAATGTACAAAGACGATAAGCATAGAACTAAAGGGTTAATATGTAAAGAAAAAGAAATCGAGTTGGATAAAACAACTAGTTTATATAGATTTATTGCTAGTATACAAGAAGAAGTTCATAATTATGCAATAACATATCATAGAAGTCTAAGAAATAAAGCTTTGACAAAATCTATCTTAGATGATATACAAGGGATAGGTGAAAAAAGGAAAAAAGCACTACTGAGTCATTTTAAAGATGTAGAAGCTATAAAAGAAGCTACCTTTGAAGAACTTTTAGAAGTGGAAGGAATGAATAAAAGCATTGCAGAGAATGTTTATAATTTTTTTAGGAAGGAAGAAAATTAATGGAAACTAGCAATAAAGTATCAATAAGAGAAATAATAAAAGATTTAAAACTTAAAGTAGTATACATGCCTGATGATGTAGATTATTATGTCTACTCTCAAGATATAAATAGACCAGGTTTACAATTTGCAGGGTATTTTGATTACTTTGCATATGAGAGAATACAAATAGTTGGAAAGACAGAATATAATTTCTTTGGATTGATGGATAATGAAATTAGAGAAGAGGTACTAAATAGATTTTTTTCATATGAAATACCAGCTTTAATAATTTCTAGAGATTTAGAAATAAAGCCAGATGTAATAGAAAAGGCTAAAAAGTATAAGAGAATACTCTTAAGTACAAACAGAAATACAACTAGACTTATAAATAGATTATCAAATTATTTAGATAATAAGTTAGCACCACATACAACGATTCATGGAGTTTTAGTTGATATTTATGGTATAGGTGTTTTGATAAAGGGAGAGAGTAGTATAGGAAAGTCAGAAACAGCATTAGAATTAATTCAGAGAGGTAATAGATTAGTTGCAGATGATGCTGTAGAAATAAGAAAACTAGATGAAAGTATGTTGATGGGTCAGTCTCCTGAATTAATAAGACATTTCCTAGAGATAAGAGGAATAGGTATAATAGATGTCAGAAGCCTATACGGTGTAGGAGCTATCAAAAATTCTAAAATGATAGATTTAGTAGTACATTTAGAAGCTTGGGATGAAAATAAGTACTATGATAGACTTGGATTAGATAAAGAATATGAAGAAATACTTGGTGTTAATGTAGAGAAGTTAGTTGTTCCTGTCAAGCCTGGAAGAAATACTGCTATGATACTAGAAGTAGCAGCAATGAATTTTAGACAAAGAGGAATGGGGTATGATGCAGCCCAAGAATTTACTAAGAAACTATCAAAACTGATTGATACTAAATAATAGAAAATGTATATAAAATAAAATTGTATAGAATATTTATAAAATATATATTATATAAACCGAGTTTAAATTAACGTTTAAAGTTATTAGATTAAATTTAATACTATATTTAAATTTATTATATGATAAGGAAGTTGGAGTCTTTATGGGAATAAACTATTTTAGTAAGCTTTTAGAAAGTACTACTGAAAAAGAATTGCTCTTAAATAAAAAATCAAATAATGTAAGTACAGCTAGGTTAATATCTTTTTTAATATTGATAGCAGGATTTGCTATTGGATTTTACAATAAAAATACAATAGGTATTTTTGTTGGAATTGTGGCATTGATTCTATTTATTTCACTTTTAGTTATTCATAATAAAATAAAAGATGAAGAATCGTATTTTAAGAGTAAGGGTGAAGTGCTAGATAAGTATGTTAAAAGATTTGGTGATGAGTGGAACGAGTTCAAAATAGATGGCAAAGAGTATATACAAGAAGAAAATTCACAAGCAAAAGATTTAGACCTATTTGGAAGAGCATCACTATATCAGTATATTTGTGTGGCTAATACATCCTATGGAAAGCAGTCTTTAGCTAAGTCTTTATGGAATGAAAATCCAGATGATAAGATAATCTTAGAAAGACAAACAGCAGTAAAAGAGCTCTTATCAAAACAGGATTTTTCTATTCATATTCAGACATTAAGTAATATAATTGGTAAAGAGCAAAAAACCAACTCTGATAGAAGTATAGAGTCATTTATAGAGTATGGAGAAGATAAAAATGTATATATACCTAAGTGGATGCATATTTTTACTTGGGGTTTACCTACTGCAACAATATTATCTTTTATATTTTTTATATTAGGTTTTTTGCCTGTGTTACCTGTTTTTTTACTTTTTGTACTTCAGTTAGGATTTGGAGGTTTTGGACATACAAAGCTTATGCAGACCTTATCTCCATTATTCTCGTTTAGTAGAAGTATACAAGTATATGAAAAAATGTTTGAAGTTTTAGAGAAAGAGACATTCGAAAGCCCATATTTAAAAGAATTACAAGCAAAACTTTCTAAAGGTAATGGTGTTTCAAAAGGTATTAAACAATTGAACTCAATAGGTAATGCCGTAAACCTAAGATATAATCAAATAGTGTATATAGTTGCTTGTGGTGTTCTTATGTGGAATTATCACTGTGCAGAATCTCTAGAAAGATGGAAAGGTGTATATGGAAATCAAATTAGAGGATGGCTTGAATCTATTGGAGAGTTTGAAGCTTTAATAAGTTTAACTATTATTGGTCAAGTAAAGGAAAATATCTGCTTTCCAATAATAAAAAATGAAAGTATTCCAAGGTTAGACGTTGAAGAAGTATATCATCCATTAATAGCAGAGAAAAGTGTTGTAGCAAACTCGATAAAATTAAATTCTCAAACCTGTATCATTACAGGTTCAAATATGTCAGGGAAGACGACCTTTTTAAGAAGTATTGGTGTAAACCTAGTATTGGCGTATGCAGGTGCTCCTGTATGTGCTAAAAGTTTTGATGCAACATGTATGGCTATATTTACATCTATGAGAATACAAGATGATGTAAGTCAAGGTATATCAACTTTTTATGCTGAAATTCTCAGAATAAAATCAATGATTCAATATAGCATAAAAGAATTACCTATGTTGGTTTTAGTTGATGAGATTTTTAAAGGAACTAACTCTGCTGATAGAATTATTGGAGCAAGTGAGGCAGTAAAGAAACTATCAAAGCCATGGGTCATAAGTATGGTTACAACACATGATTTTGAGTTATGTGACCTTTCAAGTGGTGGAGATGTAGAGATTGTAAACTACCATTTTTCAGAGTACTATGTTGATGATAAAATCTATTTTGACTATACCATAAAAGATGGAAGATGTAAGACTACAAATGCAAAACAGCTTATGAAAATGGCAGGAATACTTTAACCAAGATAAGTGTAGAAAAGTAGGTTATCTATGATTAAATTAGAAAGGATTGTATAAAGTACTTAAAAGCACTTTATACAATCCTTTTATTTGAGAATATTTTAGTTTCTCAATTTATTAAAATTTATTTAGCTTCTTCACAAGCACATTCTTTTGGACATTCTTCATAAATACAACTCTTATCAAAGTAATGAGTATGAAGGTATTTGTGAGCTACATCGCTATTTGGATCTCCAAAGAAGTCTTTATAAATAGCTTGTAAGTCAGGATTTTCATGAGACTTACGAATAGCCTTGTTTCTATCTATTTCATATAATGCATTTGCACGTCTATCAATTATTTCAGTATTACCATGATGGTAAGGTTGACCAGCTCCTCCAACACATCCACCAGGACATGCCATAACTTCTATGATATGGTACTTACACTCTCCACTTCTAACCTTATCCATCATCTTTCTAGCATTTTTAAGTGTATTTACAATACATACATTAACTGTAGTTCCATCAACATCTATACTTGCTTCTCTGATTCCTTTAAGCCCTCTAACATTAGTAAAGTTTACATTATCTAAAGTTTTGTTAGTTATCTTTTCATATGAAGTACGTAGAGCAGCTTCTAAAACTCCACCACTTGCTCCAAATATAGAAGCAGCACCAGTAGATTTTCCTAATGGATTATCAAAATCCTGGTCTTGAAGATTAGGTAAATCGATAGCAGCTTCTTTTATCATCTTAGCTAGCTCTCTAGTAGTTATAGAAAGGTCAACATCTAATATTCCAGATTCACTTAATTCTTCTCTTGAAGCTTCATACTTCTTAGCTACACAAGGCATTACAGATACAACATAAAGGTCATCTGGATTAATTCCTAGTATTTTAGGTGCATAGTAGTTCTTAGCTATAGAACCAAACATACCTTGAGGAGATTTACAGCTAGATGCTAGATTTAATTGGTCTGGATAATTGTGTTCTAAGAAGTTTACCCATGCAGGGCAACAACTTGTTAATATAGGTAGATTTTCACCTTTTTGAATTCTTTCTATAAATTCAGTAGCTTCTTCCATTATAGTGAAGTCTGCACCGAAGTTTGTATCAAATACATGCTCAAACCCAAGTGATTTTAAAGCAGCAACCATTTTTCCTGTAGATATTGAACCTGGCTCTAATCCAAACTCTTCACCAATAGCAACTCTTACAGCAGGAGCAACTTGCACTACTATAGTTTTTTCTTTTTTATTTAAAACATCCCATAGTTTAGGCACATTATCTACTTCTGTTAATGCTCCAGTTGGACAGACAGATATACATTGGCCACAGAATGTACACTCTGTTTCAACCATATCAGCATTGAAAAATGTACTAACTAAAGTATTAAATCCACGATTAACTCCAGATAATGCTCCTACTGTTTGGATATCATTACATACAGTTTCACATCTTCTGCATAATATACATTTAGAATGGTCTTTAACTAAAGATTTAGTAGAGGTATCTTTACCTGCAAAAGACTTAGAACCTTGATATCTTATCTTTCTTACTCCTAAATCAGCAGCTATAGTTTGTAATTCACAGTCTCCATTTTTTTCACATATAAAACAATCTTGTGGATGGTCTGATAATAGTAATTCAACAATAGTTCTACGAGCATTTAATGCTCTAGCACTATTAGTTTGAACTCTCATACCTTCCTTTATAACTGTTCCACAAGCTGGAACTAAACCTCTCTCTGTCTCAACCATACAAACACGACAAGAAGCGCAAGTGTCAAGCTTATCTATTTCATTCATATGTAAATGACAAAGGTTATGTATTTTTATATTTATTAGTTTTGCAGCATCTAAGATAGAAGTTCCACTAGGTGCTGAAACATGTTTGCCATTGATAGTTAAATTAACTAAACTCATTGTTATTCCTCCTCCAAATAAGTTATTTCTTGATTATAGCATTAAATGTACAATTATCTATACAAGCACCACATTTTAGACACTTAGAAGTATCTATTGCATGTTGTTCTTTAACAGAACCTGTTATACAACCAGCAGGACACACTCTAGAACATTTTGTACAACCCTTACAAGCATCTGTTATGAAGTAAGAAAGTAAGTTTTGACATTTGCCAGCAGGACATTTCTTATCGACAACATGAGCTATATACTCATCTTTAAAATATTGAAGAGTACTTAAAACAGGGTTTGGAGCAGCTTTACCAAGACCACATAATGAAGCAGTTTGTATAGTTTCAGCAAGGTTTTCTAGGTCGTCTAAATCTTGTAGAGTACCATTACCTTCTGTAATTTTAGTTAATATTTCTAATAATCTTGTAGTACCTATACGACAAGGTGTACATTTACCACAAGATTCTTCAACAGTAAACTCAAGGAAGAATTTGGCTATATCTACCATACAGTCAGATTCATCAAGAACAAGCATACCACCAGAGCCCATCATTGAGCCTATAGAGCTTAATGAACCAAAGTCTATAGGTATATCTAAATGTTCAGTTGGTATACATCCACCAGATGGTCCACCTGTTTGAACTGCCTTGAAGTTCTTACCTTCAGGAATTCCTCCACCAATTTCAAATACAATATCTCTTAAAGTAGTACCCATTGCAACCTCAACAAGACCTACATTTTCTACTTTTCCACCAAGAGCAAAAACTTTAGTACCACTAGAATCATCAGTACCTAAGTTAGCAAACCAGTCTCCACCCTTAAGTATGATTGCTGGAATATTAGCAAAAGTTTCAACATTGTTTAAGCAAGTAGGAGATTTCCATAATCCACTCTTAGAAGAACTATAAGTCTTCATTCTAGGTTCACCACGTCTACCTTCAATTGAATGCATTAAAGCTGTACCTTCACCACAAACGAAAGCTCCTGCACCATATTTTAATTCTAATTTGAAGTTAAATCCAGTACCTAAAATATTTTCACCAAGTAAGCCATGTGCTTCAGCTTGAGCTATAGCTACTTTTAGTCTTTCTATAGATTTTGGATATTCAGCTCTTATATATATGTATCCTGTATCAGAACCTATAGCATATCCACATATTGCCATAGCTTCTAGTACGCTATGAGGGTCTCCTTCAAGTACAGATCTATCCATGAATGCACCAGGGTCTCCTTCATCAGCATTACAGACAACGAATTTTTTATCAGTTGGGCCAGCAGGATTCTTTGAAGCAGCTTCCCATTTAGAACCTGTAGGGAATCCAGCTCCTCCTCTACCACGAAGACCAGAAGTCTTTACTTCTGCAATAACTTCTTGAGGAGTAAGAGATGTTAAACATTTACCTAGAGCTAAATAACCATCATTAGCAATATAATCCTCTAAACTATCTGGGTCTATAAGCCCACAATTCTTTAGAGCTATACGTAATTGTTTTTTGTAGAAAGACATTTCTTCTTGTGCTTCTACTTTTTTATTTAAAGATTCTTCTTCATATAATAATTCCTCAACAACTGTATTTCTAATTAAGTGATTTTGAACTATCTTTTCAGCATCAGATGGTTCAACTTTCACATAGAAAACGTTATCAGGATAAACTTTTACGATAGGACCTTGAGCACAGAAACCAAAACAACCTGTTAAGCGAACATCAACTTTGTCTTGTATTCCTGATTTTTTTATTTCATTTTCTAATTCACTAACTATTTCCATACTGTTTGAAGATGTACATCCAGTATCACAACAAACAAGTAATTCTCTTCTTAATACATTTTCCTTAGAATAATTTTTTCTTAGGCTAAGACTAGGTTTTAGCTCATCAGCTAAAACTTTTAATTCATCAAATGAATTTACTTTACGCATTATTTATTCACCCCTCTTAACAATTCAATTCTAATTCTCTATAAGTATCTAATATTTCGCTTACTTGATCTGGTTTTACTTTACCATAAACTTTACCATTTACAGTAACAACTGGAGCTAAACCACATGCCCCCAAACATCTTAAACCTTCTAAAGAAAATTTAAAATCACTAGTAGTTTCTCCAACTTTTATACCAAGCTGTTTTTCAAAAGCACTTAATATCTTATCAGCACCTTTTACAAAACATACAGTACCTAGACAGACACTTATTTTATACTTACCTACAGGTTCTGTAGTGAAATAAGAATAGAATGTAACAACCCCATATACCTTTGCAGGAGCTACTCCAAGTCTTTTAGCAACATGAAGTTGTACTTCTTTTGGAAGATATCCAAATATACCTTGAGCTTCATGTAGAACTTGTATCAAAGCACCTTCTTTTGTTGCAAGAGAGTCAATAAATATATCTAATTCGTCAAATAACTGCTTGTTGTGTGAAATAAAATCGCACATAACAAATCCCCCTTTTCTTTTTAAAGTTATTATTTTTCATAAAATAATTAACCATGCGTTGACACCAATATTATGTTGGTGAACAAAACCAAAACAATAAAGAAAGAATAATATACAACAATTTCTTTATTCATAAAAACAATGCAAAAAAGTTACCTATTAAAAAAAAACTATACTAGTCTATTATAATATAAAATAATTCAGAATAGTTAAAAAAAATAAAAAAAATGGACTGAATTCAATAAAAAAAAAATAATATATATAAAAAACTTTAAAAAATAAACCAAAAGGTAAAATTTTTATAAAATAAAAGATTTATAAAACTGATGATAATAGTCGAGAAATTGATTCCTTGATTTTTATATAAGTAGACCTAGAATTATATACATCTAATGTTATTTCTTTTGAATCTAAAATATCATTTTCAAATATAACTCTTTGCTCTAGTGCTTTTTTTGAAGAGTACATAAAGGCATTTACTTCAAAATTAAGCTCAAAGCTTCTTATATCCATATTAGCTGTTCCTATAGAACATATAGAGTCATCTATAACTATTGTCTTAGCATGTAAAAATGCATTTTCACCATAAGTGTAGATTTTAGCTCCAAATTTTAAAAGTTCTCCAGCATATGAATATGATGCCCAGTATACAAAAGGATGGTCAGGTTTAGAAGGAATCATAATTCTTACATCAACACCAGATAAACAAGCTATTTTTAAAGTATCTATAAATGTTGAGTCAAGTATTAAATAAGGACTCTGTATATATATATACTTTCTAGCTTTCTGAATCATTTTAAGGTAACCATATTTAATTTCATCGAGCTCTGATATATCTGGACCACTTGATACTATTTGAATCCCAATATTTTCAGAAGGACAATCAGAAGGTGTTTCACTTTCTGCGAAGTACTTTTCTAAATCTAAATCTTCTTTAGTTGTATATCTCCAATCAAGGATAAATCTCATATTTAGGTCAATTACACAATCACCAGTAAGTTTAGTATGTGTATCTCTCCATAGACCAAATTTTGGATTTCTACCTAGATATTCGTCTCCAACATTGTATCCACCTACAAATCCTACTTTTCCATCAATGACAACAATTTTTCGGTGGTTTCTGTAGTTTAAGTTAAAGTTTACAATTTTTAAGAATGATGGAAAGAAACTTCCAACTTTAACACCACTTTCTTTTAATCTAGAAAGTGTACTATTTTTTAGTGTTCTACCACCAACGGCGTCAAATAAAAGTCTTACTTCTACACCTTCTTTGGCCTTATCTACTAGAATGTCAATTATTTCAGTTCCAATTTTGTCATCTTTGAAAATGTAAAACTGTATATTTATATATTTCTTTGCTTTCTTAAGTTCTTCAAGAAGAGTGTTAAAAAATTGACTAGACTCAGCGTAAATCCACACATCATTATTATTGGTATAATGAGCATTATTTGAATTAGCTAATGCATAAATCATATCCTTATGTTGATGTATTTCTGAATCAATTTCAGATGTAGATTGTAATTTAACTTGAGTATCTAGTATATTGCTTTTGATTATCTTATCGTCCTTTTCTTTTACTCTAAACATATTGTTTTTTGAAATATTTCTACCAAAAGCCATATAAAGTATAAATCCAAGAGCTGGTATTAATACTAATATAAGAAGCCATGTTAGAGTTGTGTTTATATTTCTCTTTTCTCTAAAAATGAGATTTAGTATAACCATGAAATTAATTACATATATTGTAGTAACTGTTATTTCATATATTGACATTTCGAAAAATGATATATTAAACATAAAATTTCCTCCTTTTGGGTATTTAGTAAAATCAGTAATTATATATAATAACTCGAACATATATCTATTATATATAATACCTCAATAATAAAAAAGTAAAATAAATAATCAAAAGGTAAATTTTTCAATTTAAATATAATTATTTCGAAATTAACAAAGTTAGTATATAATAAATAATATAATTATATAGACATAAGTATATATAAGCATATAGAAAATTTTTTATATTAATAAAATTTATTATATATCATATTGTTATTATATAATTATTGCCATAAAAAGACAAGGAAAAGTATAATTTTTAAGGGGGAAGGATTTATGAGTAAAGGATTCTTGACACCTGGGGAAACTGCACAAGCAACTATAAGTGCAGGTATTAAAAAAGCGAATATTTCAACACAAAATGCAATTTTATTAGGTTTATTTGGAGGAGCATTTATAGGTTTTGGGGGATTGGGGAGTATAATAGTTAGCCAGACTTTTGGTAAGATAGACGCAGGAATAGCTAGTTTTTTAAGTGCTATGGTCTTTCCAGTAGGTCTTATGCTTGTAGTGGTAGCAGGAGCAGAGTTATTCACTGGAAATACTTTAATGCTTATTCCGCTTATGGACAAAAAAATAACATTGGGAAAAATGCTAAGAAACTGGGGACTAGTTTATTTTGCCAATCTAGTAGGTTCACTACTTTTAGTGGCACTTGTATACTATTCTTCTACATTAACAGGGGATGCAGCTACAAAAGCCATAGCTGTAGCAGAAGCTAAAGTTAATTCAACGATAGTTTCAATGTTTTTAAAAGCAATACTTTGTAACATTTTAGTAGTTTTAGCTGTATGGATGGCTACAGCATCTCAAGATATAGTATCTAAGTTAGCTTCATGTTGGACAGTAATAATGTTATTTGTTTTATGTGGATTCCAACATAGTGTTGCAAATATGTTTTTTATACCAATGGGAATGGCATTAGGAGCAGATATTACTATGGTTCAATTAATAACTAATTTGGTATTTGTAACGCTTGGAAATGTAGTTGGAGGTTCTATAATAGTTGGAGGAATTTATTATCTTTGCTATGTGAAAAATAGTTAGATAAATAATACGAATTAAATAGCCTTTTAAAGCATTGATATCAGCGATATTGATGCTTTTTTTAAATTATTTATGTTCTTTTATATGTTGTTATTTTTTTTTTTTTACTTTATTATATATTTATTGAATATAGTTTGGAATTAAAAAACTTAAAAATATGAAATCTGTATGATAAGCAAAATCATATATTATTGAATATAGTTAATACTATACATTAATATAATTTAGACAATACTGACAACTGAAGTTTAGTATAATTTGGGAGGAAATACAATGAATAATCAAGATATATATGAAAATTTATTAAATATATTAAGCAAAGATGATATAAAAATAGATGAACCTATGAAAAAACATATCTCATTTAGAGTTGGAGGTCCAGCAGATATATTGGTTAGACCTAGAACTGAAGAACAGCTAAAAAATGTACTTCAGTTAGTGAAAAAAGAATCTATGCCATATTTAATAATTGGAAATGGTTCGAATATTCTAATTAAAGATGGTGGAATAAGAGGCATAGTAATAGAACTTGCAGACAACTTTAATTCTTATGAGATAAAGGGTACTAAAATAATTGCTCAGTCAGGAGCTTTATTATCTGTTTTAGGTAAAGCTCTACAAAAACAAGAACTAAAAGGATTTGAGTTTGCCTCAGGTATACCTGGAACATTAGGTGGAGCATTAGCCATGAATGCAGGAGCATATGGTGGTGAAATGAAAGATATAGTAAAATCAGTAAGATTAATAGATATGGAAGGCAATATCTTTGAACTGTCAAATGAACAGATGGAATTTGGGTATAGAAAAAGTATAATAGCGAAAAATGGATATATAGCTTTATCAGCAGAAATAGATTTGCAAAAAGGAAATTATGATGAAATAAAAAGTTTAATGGATGATTTAACAACAAGAAGAACAACTAAGCAACCATTAAATTTTGCTAGTGCAGGAAGTACATTTAAAAGACCAACAGGATATTTTGCAGGTAAGTTAATAGAAGAAACTGGATTAAGAGGACTTACTTTGAGAGGTGCTCAAGTATCTGAGAAGCATTGTGGATTTGTGGTTAATTTAGGAGAAGCAAGTGCTAAAGATATTTTAGATTTAATATATGTTATAAAAAGTTCTGTATATGCCAAGTTTGGGGTTATGTTGGAAGAAGAAGTCAAAATACTTGGAGAGGATTAACAAATGAAGATATTGGCTGATTATCATACACATACATTATATAGTCATGGTAAGGGAACTATTGAAGATAATGTAAAGGTGGCCATTGCTAAAGGGATAAAGACAATAGGAATATCAGACCATAGTTATAAGCATATTGCATATGGTGTAAAGACGAAAGATATTCATAAAATGAGAGAAGACGTAAATTCTTTGAATGATAAATATAGTGATATAAATATACTTTTGGGTATGGAGTGTAACATATTAGATGATAAAGGTAATATAGACATGGATGACAAATTTATAAAAGAACTTGACTATATCATGGCTGGATACCATTTTGGTTCTACTCCTACATCATTTGGAAGTTTATTAAATCATTGTAATAATTATATTTTTAAAACTGAAAAAGCAAAAGAGTATAATACAAAAGCTGTAATAAATGCTATGAATAATAATGATATTTTTGTAATTACACATCCTGGTGATAAAGGTGATGTATATATAGAAGAAGTAGCAAAGGTAGCAAAAAAGACAGATACGAGGCTTGAAATAAATAGTAGCCATTCTTTTTTAAATGTAAAACAAATAAACGAAATAAAAGAAATAGGAAATAAATTTATAATAGGGTCAGATGCACATTGCCCAGAAAGAGTGGGTGATTTTAAACGAGCTATGAAAGCTGTATATGATTCAAATATGGATATATCATTAGTAGAAAATATTATAGTGTAATAAACAAAAGATAAAAGTGTAATAGACTGAAGATAAAAAGGAGGAGTTAGCAATGAAATTTGTTATAGTTACAGGTCTTTCAGGGTCTGGAAAAAGTGAAACAATGAGAGCTTTAGAGGATATGGGATTTTATTGTGTAGATAATCTACCTCCTGCTTTGATAACTAAATTTGCAGAATTATGTTATCAACCAAACTCAAGTATTGATAAAGTTGCTTTAGGTATAGATATAAGAGGAAGAAAGTTTTTTGAAGCTCTTCATGAGAGTTTAAACTACTTGGAAAAAGAAAATTATGAATATGAAATGGTGTATTTAGATTGTAATGATGATGTATTGTTAAAGAGATATAAAATGACAAGGAGAAATCACCCATTGGCGAAAGACATGCAAATTCCAGAAGGTATAAAAATGGAAAGAAAAATAATGGAGCCTTTAAAGGGATTTTCTACATGCATAATTGACACAACTAATATGAAACCGAAAGACCTTAAGGAAGAAATAAAGAAAATATACTCTTCTGGTGAAGAGAATCCTAATCTAACTATATCTGTAGTATCTTTTGGATTTAAACATGGTATACTTGCTGACGCAGATTTAGTATTCGATGTAAGATTTCTTCCTAATCCATATTATATTGAAGAATTGAGATCTAAAACTGGTGACGATAAAGAAGTCAGAGATTATGTCATGAATTCTAAAATTAGTGAAGAATTTTATGTGAAGCTTTTAGATATGATTCATTTCTTAGTACCTCAATATATAGAAGAAGGAAAACAACATCTAGTAATTGGTGTTGGATGTACAGGTGGAAGACATAGGTCAGTTACTATAACAAATCTTATAGCGGAGGATTTATCTAATAAAGGATATAGAGTTGTAAAAAAACACAGAGACTCTATGTTACGATAATGGAGGCAAACATGGCTAAATTACTTATTATTGTAGGAATTTTAGGTTGGATTGCATTAATTGTATCGTTATTTATATATAAGAAAGCAAAAAATGAAAAAGTAAGGTTATTTCAGAGGTCTGTTATCGAAAACAGAGACCCCAATGTAGTAGTAATAGGTGGAGGAACTGGTCAATCAGTGTTTCTGAGGGGGCTTAAACACTCTACACAGAATATAACTGCGATTGTTACTGTTGCTGATGATGGTGGAGGTTCAGGAGTATTAAGAGAAGACTTAGGAATGCTTCCACCAGGAGATATAAGAAATTGCCTATTAGCACTTGCAAATATAGAACCAACTATGAATGAAGTTATGCAATATAGGTTTACAGAAGGACTTTTAAAAGGTCAAAGTTTTGGAAATCTATTTTTAGCTGCTATGAATGGATTATATGGAAACTTTGAAAAAGCTGTGTATAAATTAAGTGAGATTTTTGCTATAACAGGTAGGGTTTTGCCAGTAACACTAGAAGATGTAAACTTAGTTGCTAAATTAAAAAATGGTGAAATAGTAAATGGTGAATCTAGTATACCTGAAGAATCAAAGAATCAAAAAAGTTCTATTGATGAAATTTTCTTAAATCCTAAAGATGTTAAACCATTAGGAGATGTTATTGCATCTATTTATGATGCTGATATTATAATTATGGGTCCTGGAAGTTTATATACGAGTATAATACCAAATCTACTTGTAGATGGTGTTGTAGACGCCATTAAAGCCTCTTTAGCACCAAAAGTGTATATATCAAATATAATGACTCAGCCAGGGGAAACAGAAGGATATAATGTATTAGAACATGTTAATGCGATAATAAAGCATACTGACAATAATTTGATAGATTATGTGATAGCAAATAACGAAATATTGCCAGAAGGAATGCTTGATTTATATAAACAAGATGGAGCAGAACAGGTTTTACTAGATAAAAAACAAAAAGATAAGTTAAAAGAGATGGGTATAAAAACTGTAGAAAAAAATTTGATTGAAATAAAAAATAATTATATAAGACATGATGCAAAATATATATCTAACATAGTTATTGAGTTAGCCCTAAGTCATAATTACAACAAAAGTTAGTAAAAAAGGATTTTAAAAAAAAGTGTAGAAATCCTTATCATTATGTTAGTTTTAAGGAGTGAACATCGATGAGAGAAGAGGTTAGTGCTGGTGGTGTAGTCCTGTTTGGCAATACAATTCTTTTACTAAGGAAGTTCAATGGAGATTGGGTGCTACCCAAAGGAAAAGTAGAAGAAGGGGAAAATAACCAAGAGGCAGCGTTACGTGAAGTAAGTGAAGAAACTGGAGTAAAAGCAGATATATTGAAATATTTAGGTGAAATACATTATACATTCAAAGAAAACTGGGATGAAAATAGAGCAGTTCATAAAACAGTTTTTTGGTACTTAATGCAAGCGAAAAATATGGATACTATTCCACAAAAAGAGGAAGGCTTTATTGATGCTAAATTTATCCATCTAGATAGAGTGGTAGACCTAGCTAGGTATGATGATGAAAAGGAGATAATAAAGGTTGCCTTACAAGAAATAAAAAAAAGGTTAAAGAAAAATTAGTTAATGGGTGATATATATGTCTTTTTCAACTGAAACCAAAAATGAACTAGCGAGAATTGTATCTGAGAATGAATGTTGTAATATAGCTGAACTATCAGCTCTAGTTAAATCAGGGGGAAGTATACAAATTGTTGGATATAAAAAACTAAATTTAAAAATAACAACAGAATTAAACTCAATAGCCCGTAAAGTCTTTAAGTTATTAAAAAAGAATTTCAGCATAAATACTACAATTTCTGTAAATAAAAATCAAATGTTAAAGAGAAATAATAGTTATGTGTTAATGGTAACAAGTGAAATGGGTTCAGAAATGTTATTAAAAAAGTTAGGTGTATTGGAAGAAAAAGAGGGATTTTTTACTATAAATAGAGTTCCAGAAAGTTTAGTTAAACATGATGGATGTAAAAGAGCCTTTATAAGAGGAGCTTTTCTTGGTGCAGGTTCTATAAGTGACCCAGAAAAAAACTATCATATGGAATTTGTAACTAACAATGAGGATTTTGCAGATTCATTAAAAGAACTTATAAATTCTTTAGGCTTTAATAGTAAAATTGTGGCTAGAAAAAATAACTATGTTGTTTATCTTAAAGAGAGTGAACAAATATCAGATTTGTTAAGTATTATAGGAGGACACCACGCTCTTTTAAGTCTCCAAAATACTAAAATAGTAAAAGAAATGAGAAACAATGTAAACAGAATAGTAAATTGCGAGACAGCTAACCTTTCTAAAACAGTAAATGCAGCCGTAAGACAAGTAGAAAATATTAGACTAATACAAGAAACTATAGGGATTAGTAGCTTACCAGAAAATTTACAAGAAATAGCCAAGATTAGAATTGAGTATGAAGATATGACTCTCAAGGAACTTGGAGAGATGTTAGACCCGCCAATAGGAAAATCTGGTGTCAATCATAGACTTAGAAAAATAGAAGAAATCGCAACAGACTTGAAAAAAAAATCATTATAATAAATTTGAGGGGACAATCTCAAAATAAGAATTAATTTCAACATATAGGGCTATAGGTGGAAGTTAATTCCTATTTTGAGATAAAAGTCTCTGTTTTTGTTTTAAGACGTGTATTTGTGGTAAAATTAAATTTATAAAACAGGAGGTGATTTAATGGAAAAAGATTTTGCTCATCTTCATGTACATACTGAGTATAGTTTACTTGATGGATTTTCGAGGGTGAAAAAACTTATAAAAAGAGCTAAAGAATTAAATATGAGTTCAATTGCTATTACTGACCATGGCTGTATGTTTGGTGTTATAGATTTTTATAAAACAGCTATAGAAGAAGGAATAAAACCAATTATAGGGTGTGAAGTTTATACAGCTGCGCGTGGATTAAGAGATAAAGACCCTAATTATGATAAATATCAAGGACATTTAGTTTTATTAGCTAAGAATATGGAAGGCTATAAAAATTTGATAAAAATAGTCTCGACTTCATATGTAGAAGGCTTTTACTATAAGCCTAGAGTCGATATGGAAGAACTTAGAAAGCATTGTGAAGGGATTATAGCACTTTCTGCATGTCTTGCAGGAGATGTTGCACGTGCTTTGATGAATAGAAATTATGAAAAAGCAAAAAAGTTTGCCATTGATTACAGAGATATATTTGGTGAAGAAAATTTCTTCTTAGAAATTCAAGACCATAATTTACCAGAACAGAGAGAAGTGAATTCTGGTTTGGTGAAATTATCCAAAGAACTTGGTATTCCATTAGTTGCTACTAATGATGTCCACTATGTAAATAAAGAGGATTCAAAAATACATGATGTTCTTATGTGTATTCAAATGGGTAAAACAGTAAATGACCCAAATAGAATGAGATTTGGAAGTGATGAGTTTTATCTGAAATCAAGAGAAGAGATGGAAGAATTATTCCCATATGCACTAGAGGCTATTGATAATACTGTAAAAATAGCTGATATGTGTAATGTAGAGTTTGATTTTAATACTATACATCTTCCTAAATACGATGTACCAGATGGATATACACCAGAAACTTATTTAAGAGAATTGTGTTTTAATGGATTAAAAGAGAGATATGATAATCCTGATAGTGAGATACTAGATAGATTAAATTATGAATTAGATGTAATTGAAAAAATGGGTTATGTGGAATACTTTTTAATAGTTTGGGACTTTATAAATTTTTCTAAAGAAAATAATATTATAGTAGGACCAGGTAGAGGTAGTGCGGCAGGTTCAATAGTAGCATATACACTTAAGATAACTGATATAGACCCAATAAAATATTCTCTCCTATTTGAACGTTTTCTAAATCCAGAACGTATATCTATGCCAGATATAGATATAGATTTTTGCTATGAAAGAAGAGAAGAAGTTATAGACTATGTAAAGCGAAAATATGGTGATGACCATGTTGCACAAATAATAACTTTTGGAACAATGGGTGCAAAAGCTGCAATAAGAGATGTCGGAAGAGTATTAGATATAGGCTACAATAAGGTTGATAAGATAGCCAAAGAAATACCATTTGCTTTAGGAATGACGATAGATAAGGCATTAGATACAAATCCAAACCTTAAGGATTTATATGACCAAGACCCTGAAACAAAAGAGATAATCAATATATCAAAGCAAATAGAGGGAATGTTAAGACATGCTTCCACTCATGCAGCAGGAGTTGTTATATCCAAAAATCCTGTAGACGAGTATGTACCTCTATACAAGCATCAAGATGCAATCACAACTCAATTTACTATGACAACACTTGAAGAACTTGGTCTTTTAAAGATGGACTTTCTTGGATTAAGAACACTTACAGTTATAAGAGATGCACTTGATTTAATAGAAAAGAATAGAACAATAAAAAATTATACTGAAAATATAGATTTTTCAAAGATGGACTATGATGATCCAAAAGTATATGAAATGCTTTCATCTGGAAATACTTTAGGAGTATTCCAGTTAGAAAGTGCTGGTATGAGAAGTTTTATGAAACAGCTGAAGCCAGATAATTTTGAAGATATTGTAGCGGGTATATCTCTATTTAGACCAGGTCCTATGGACTCTATACCAGCATATATAAAAAATAAAAGTAATCCAAAAGATGTAACATACTTACATGAGAAATTAAAACCAATAATGGAAGTTACATATGGATGTTTGGTATATCAAGAACAAGTTATGCAAGTTGTTAGAGATTTAGGTGGATATAGTTATGGTCGTAGTGACTTGGTTAGAAGAGCCATGAGTAAGAAAAAAATGGATGTAATGGAAGAAGAAAGACAATATTTTATTCATGGGAAATTTGATGAAGATGGTAACATAGAAATTGCAGGATGTGTTAGAAATGGTGTAGAAGAGGAAATAGCCAATAAAATATTTGATGATATGATAGATTTTGCTCGTTATGCATTTAATAAATCACATGCAGCTGCATATGGAGTTTTAGCATATGAGACAGCTTATTTAAAAACATATTATCCTGTTGAGTTTATGGCAGCTTTAATAACTAGTGTTATGGGAAATACTGATAAGGTAGTTGAATATATAAGAGAATGTAAAGCATTAGATATAGATGTGTTGCCACCAGACATAAATAAAAGTTTTTCAAAATTCTCGGTTGAAGGTGACAACATAAGGTTTGGCCTGGCTGCTGTAAAAAATGTTGGTGTGAATATAATAAACAATATAATTGATGAAAGAGAGTCTAATGGATTATTTATAGACTTAGTTGATTTAGTTAAGAGATTAGACCAAAAAGATACAAATAAGAGAGTAATAGAAAGTTTAATAAAATGTGGAGCTTTTGATAATATAAGTGAAAATAGAGCTAGTTTGATGGCTGGTTATGAAACTTTACTAGAAAGTGTATCTATGGACAGAAAGAAAAATGTTCAAGGTCAAATTTCATTATTTGATGCTTTTGGAGATAGTGAAGAAGATAGCGACTTTCAACAAATATATAATCTACCTAAAAGACCAGAATATGAAGAAAGAGAGAGACTTAATCTTGAAAAAGAAGTTCTGGGAATGTATGTAAGTGGGCATCCTTTATCGCAATTTGAAAAAGAATTACAAGAAAAAACATCTATAGATAATGGAAAGTTAAATTCATTAAAAGAGGATGAAGAGTCATATATACAAATGAATGAAACAGATGCAATAATGGGTGGGATGATTGTAAATAAAACGATAAAAACCACAAAAAGAAATGAAATTATGGCATTTATTGAGTTGGAAGATTTATATGGTGCAATAGAAATAATAGTTTTTCCTCAGTTATTACAAAAATATAATGTTATTTTGAATGAAGACAATATAATTTATGTAAAAGGAACATTAAGTATAAAAGAAGGCGAAAATGCAAAACTTATAGCTAGAGAAATAAAAGATATAAAAGACAATACTGATTTTGAAGCTAAAAAATATAATTCAGTAAGAACTAAAAATGTACAAAATGTTAAATTAGAAAGTGGTAAAAAACTGTATTTAAAAATAGATAGTATGTCTGATACAGATACAACTTACAGTATTATAGAAATAGCAAAACAATATCCAGGTAATGACAGTATATACTTATATCCTATGGATGAAAATATAAATGGTAAGCGCAAAGCATATAAAATGACAGGAGTATCGACTTTTATATGTGATGAATTTGTAAACAATTTAGAAAGATTACTTCCTAAGGATAACATAAAGATAAAAGCTTAATTTTTTGGATAAAAATCTAAATATATTATAATAATATGAAAAATATTGTCCGTTTTGTGATATAATATCACAAAATGGACATTTAAGGACATTTAATTTTTTTAGTCTTGATGGGATTGAAAAATGATATAGGGACGAAAAAAGTCCATTAAGATATGATAAGAATGATTATAATAAAAATTTGACATAAAATCCAAGGAGGTAAAAAATGAAAACTATAGGATTACTAACAAGTGGAGGAGATGCTCCAGGAATGAATGCTGCAATTAGAGCGGTTGTAAGGTCAGCAATATATTATGGATGCAAAGTATATGGAATCAATAGAGGATATAAGGGATTATTAGAAGAAGATTTAACTGAAATGAACTTATCTTCTGTTGGAGATATTATACACAGAGGAGGAACTATATTAAAATCTTCTAGATGTGAAGAATTCAAAACAGAAGAAGGTAGATTAAAGGCAGTAAAAATTCTTAAAAAGTATAAAATTGACTGCTTAGTTGTAATTGGAGGAGACGGTTCATTTACAGGAGCTCAAAAACTTAGTGACTTAGGATTTCCAGCTATAGGTATACCAGGAACTATAGATAATGACTTAGCATATACAGATTATACTATAGGATTTGACACTGCAATGAATACTATTATAGATGCTATAGGTAAAATAAGAGATACATCATCATCTCATGAAAGAGTTAATATAGTAGAAGTTATGGGAAGACACTGTGGAGATTTAGCTTTATATGCAGGTCTTGCAGGGGGAGCTGAAACTATAATAGTACCAGAAGTAGAGATTAAAGTAGATGAAGTTGCTTTAAGATTAAAGACTACTCAAAAAAGAGGTAAGAGACACAGTATAATCGTGTTGGCAGAAGGAGTTGGAAGTGCTAGCGATTTAGAGAAGGAGCTTAAAAAGGAATCAGGAGCAGACTTAAGAGTAACTGTATTAGGTCATGTTCAAAGAGGAGGAAGCCCAACTGTATTTGATAGAATACTAGCAAGCAGACTTGGTGTAAGAGCTGTAGAATTATTACTAGATGGAAAGTCGGCTAGAGTTGTCGGAATAAAAGAAAACAAAATAATTGACTTAGAAATAAGTGAAGCTTTATCTCAAAAGAAAGTTTTTGATAAAGAAGCTTATGAAATGGCAAAAATATTATCTATATAAATTTTAGTATTTAAAATAAATCTGTGAAATAATATTTCAGGAGGAGCAAATATGTTAAATAATGTAAAGAAAACAAAAATTGTTTGTACGCTAGGGCCAGCGTCACAAAGTGAAGAAGTTTTAACTCAACTTATGCAAAATGGTCTTAATGTGTGCAGATTTAACTTTTCCCATGGTTCACATGAAGAACACAAGGAAAGAATAGATATGGCAAAAAAAGTTAGAGAAAAACTAAATAAACCAGTTGCTATATTATTAGATACTAAAGGTCCAGAAATTAGAACAGGTAATTTTGCAGACCCAGAGGTATCTTTAGAAGAAGGACAAAAATTTACTATAACTATGAAAGATGTTGTAGGAACTAAAGAAATATGTACAGTAAGTTATAAAGGTCTTGCTGAAGATGTTAAAGTAGGAGATTCTATACTAATAGATGATGGTTTAGTTGGTTTAAGGGTAAAAGAAATAAAAGGTGAAGATATAATATGTATCGTTGAAAATTCTGGAATAGTAAAAAATCATAAAGGAGTAAATGTGCCTGGTGTAAAAATAAATTTACCAGCAATAACTCCTAAAGATATAAGCGACATAGAATTTGGAATAAGTCAAGGTATAGACTATATAGCTGCTTCATTTGTAAGAAAAGCATCGGATGTACTAGCAATAAGAGAAATCTTAGAGAATAACAATGCAACTGATATACAAATTATATCTAAGATAGAAAATCAAGAAGGTGTAGAAAACTTAGATGAAATATTAAAAGTCTCTGATGGTATAATGGTAGCTAGAGGTGATTTAGGTGTTGAAATACCTACTGAAGAAATGCCAATAGTTCAGAAAATGATGATAAAAAAATGTAATGAATTAGCAAAACCAGTTGTAACTGCTACACAAATGCTTGATTCTATGATAAGAAATCCAAGACCAACAAGAGCAGAAGTTACAGACGTAGCTAATGCTATATATGATGGAACAGATGCAATAATGTTATCTGGAGAAACTGCTGCTGGGAAATATCCTGTAGAAGCTGTAAAGATGATGGCTACAATAGCAAAAAGAACAGAAGAAACTTTGGATTATGATAGATTGTTAAAGGAAAATGGTACTAATAATGTTACAGTAACAGATGCAATAAGTCATGCTACTTGTACAACAGCTGTAGATTTAAATGCATCAGCTATAATAACATCTACTTCTTCAGGTTATACTGCTAGAATGGTGTCTAAATTTAGACCAAAATCTCCAATAATAGCTACTACAAATAATGAAAAAACTATGAATAAACTAGCTCTTACATGGGGAGTTTATCCAGTTAAATCTTCTGTTGCAGGAAATACAGATGAAGTTATAGAAAAGGCAATAGAAGCAGCTAGACAAGCGGATTATATAGATAATGGAGAACTAGTAGTTATAACTGCTGGAGTACCAGTAGGAGTGAGCGGAACTACTAACTTAATAAAAGTTCATGTAATAAGTGAAGAAATTGTTCAAGGGATAGGTGTAGGTAATCAAACAGTAGAAGGTAAAGTTCGTATAATAAAAAATGGAGATACTTGTGTAGACTTCAATAAAGGAGATATATTAGTTTCTACAACTACTGATGCTGAAATGAACAATTATATAGAAAAAGCAGGAGCTGTAGTAACTGAAAATGGTGGAATGACATCGCATACAGCTATTGTAGGAATAAATTTAGATATACCAGTTGTTGTGTCTGCAAATGATATAACTAATCTAGTAACAGATGGAGAAGTTGTAACAGTAGATGCATCAAGAGGTGTAATATATAGAGGTTCAACTAGAGTTTTATAAGAAAATAATAAATTTATTTTGTCAAGGGGCTTTATAAGCTCCTTTTTTTTTGGTAAAATAAAATATTGTAGCTTAGTAAAAAATATAGTTTAGTTAATAGCACGATTTTAATATAAATTTAAAGAAAAAAATTTGTAAGGGTTTAAATTTAATATGGTGATTGGAGGGTGATTTATGCTTTCAAAAAACGAGATGTATATTGTAGATATAGTAGACATTGGACAAGGTGGAGTAGGCGTTGGAAAGTACAATGGTATTACAGTTTTTGTAGAGGGCGGATTAATACAAGATAAAGTTAAAGTTAAAATTAATAAGGTCAAGAAAAATTATGCAGTAGGAGACATTGTTGAAATAATAGAGAAGTCTCCATTTAGAGTAAAAAGAGTGTGTAGTGACAATCTTAAGGATTGTGGAGGGTGCCAAATACAAGATTTAGACTATAATAAACAACTTGAAATGAAAACAAATGAAGTTAAACAAGTACTTACAAGAATAGGTAAGTTGGATGATGTGATAGTTCATGATACTATAGGCATGGAGAAGCCATATAGATATAGAAATAAAGCTCAATTTCCAATACAAAAGAACAATGGAGTTCCTATTATTGGTTTTTATAAAAAGAAGACTCACGATGTAATATCGACAGAAAAATGCGTAATACAACATGAACTAAATGATAAAATTGTTAAGATAATAAAAACATATATAAGAGCTTATAAGGTAAGCATATATGATGAAAAGGCTCAGACTGGAGTAATTAGACATTTGGTGACAAAAATTGGATTTACGACTAAAGAAGTAATGGTTGTATTAGTTGCTCATGGAAATAGACTTCCATATCTTAAAGAATTAGCTTCAGTATTAGAGGAAAATATACCTGGATTTAAGACTTTAGTTGTAAATATAAATGAAAAAAATACGAATGCCATTCTTGGAAAAGAGAATATAGTTGTGTATGGAGATGGTAAAATAAATGATTATATAGGAGATTTAGTATTTGAGATTTCTCCATTATCATTTTTCCAAGTAAATCCTATGCAAACTAAGGTATTATATGATAAAGCTCTTGGATATGCAGATTTAAAGGATACTGATACTGTTTTTGATATTTATTGTGGTATAGGTACAATATCTTTATTTTTAGCACAAAAGGCTAAAAAAGTTTATGGAATAGAAATTATAGAAGATGCTATAAAAGATGCTAAAGTAAATGCTAGGTTAAACAATATACATAATGCTGAATTTTATGTGGGTAAGGCAGAAGAGGTTGTCCCTAAGATGTATAGTGAGGGTAAGGCTGCTAATGTTGTAGTTGTAGACCCACCTAGAAAGGGTTGTGACGAAAAGGTTTTAGAGACAATTGTTTCAATGAATCCTGAGAGAATTGTTTATGTTTCTTGTAATCCTTCTACTTTAGCAAGGGATTTAGATTATCTAAATATGCATGGATTTAAATGTATTGAGGCACAGCCTGTAGATATGTTCCCTCATTCTACACATGTGGAAACTGTAGCTAAGATAATCAAGCAATAGTAACGTTTATATTAAGATTTAAACAATAAAAACAGGAAAGGCTCTTTAGGGAGCCTTTTTTCTATTTCATAATTCAATAATGAACAAAATTAAAGTTCTGTTTTTTAATAATGAACATACATTGTAATTATTATTCTCTGCAAGTATGATATTTCTAGGAGGATTACTAAAGATGCAGATAAAAAAAGAAGAAATAAAAAAGAAAATTGCAGAAGTTGCAACAAATGAATTTTTAAAAAAAGGTTATGAAAATTCTTCTATGAGAACTATAGCAAAAAAAGCTCATACATCTATTGGAAATATGTATAATTACTATCCTAATAAGGAAGCACTTTTGAAATTTATAATAATTCCAACTATCAATGTAGTTGAGGAAAATCTATCAAAGCACATTTGCTTAGAAGAAAATAAAGTGTTAACAAAGGAATCAGCTTTACTATATCTAGAGGATTTAAACAACTTTTTAGAAAAAAGTGGATTTAAATATTTTCTAAATAAAAATATGATTATTCTTCTTAAGTTAGAAAGCACTAATTTAGTAGTTTACAAAGAAAGAATTATTAATGATTTATGTAAGCATTTACAATGGCATTTAAACATAGAAGATTTTCATTATTCTAAAATGATAATTAATATGTTAATAGATTGTATGAAATACATACTCATTGAGTATGAGGACTCATATGAAGCATACTTGCAGTTTTCTAAAATATTTCGCATACTTTGTACGGGATTAATTGGACAAATATAACAATATTGTCTAAAAATAAAATATCATTAATTAAAATGAGAGGAGCATAGTAAAATATGCAATATTATTACAATCAAACAGAATGGAAATTAGTTCAACCATATTTACCTTTAAATAATCAGTTAAGAGAAAAAAATTTACCTAACGAATATTTTATAAAATGGGAAGGAATAAACATTCATATTGACCACTATAAAGTTGATAATCACAAGGGTACTGTTATTGTATTTCATGGGGTTGGTGGGAATGGGCGATTGCTTTCAAGTCTTTCTCTACCTTTAGTAGAAGCAGGATATGAAGTGATTTGCCCTGATTTGCCACTTTATGGGAATACAGAAATATTAAGTGTTTTGGAAATTACTTATGATACATGGGTTGATTGTGGAACTTTTTTGGTTAACTACTTTCAAGATAAAGGTAAAAAAATATCATTATTTGGACTAAGTGCAGGCGGATTTTTAGCATATCAAGTGGCCTGTAATTGTAAAAATATATATGCATTAATGGCTTCTTGCTTTTTAGACCAACGTATTCCAATAATAATTGAACAAACAGCTATTTCACCACTCATAGGAAAAGTAAGCAAAAAATGCTTACCTATAGCAAATAAATTATTTCCCAATTTCAAGATACCAATTAAACTAGTTGGCAATATAAAAAAAATTGCAAATAATAAAAACTTAGCTAAAATTCTTATCAAGGATAAAAAATCTTCTGGAAGTAAGGTAACAATCTCTTTTTTATATGGGATGCTGAACCCTTCTGTTAGTATAGAGCCAGAAAATTTTAATGATTGTCCAGTATTATTAGTTCATCCTGAAAATGATTGTTGGACAGATATATCATTAAGTAAACTGTTTTTTGACCGATTAACAGGCGATAAAAGGATTACTATGCTTGAAGGTGCAGGGCATTTTCCAATAGAAGAAAATGGATTGAATAAAATGAGTAGTACTTGTATTATATTTTTGGAACACTGTTATAAAATAACAAATTTATAGAATTATATTTATTCTCTCTATCTATTATCATAAGAAAAAATATAAAAACACTTAATATAAAAAATTAATATTGAGTGAATATTAGATTTGAAAAAGCCCCTAAATGCTATAGAATAAAGAAATTAGACAAACCTAAATATATGAGTACATTAAATTATACTTGAATATAAAAATATTTTGTGGTAAAATATCAGCAATAATATTAGTAAAGGAGTGTCTTGCTTTATGTCAGAGTTATATATAATGGTAACCAACAAATAAATAGTTGGAGACACATATGTATTCTGTTTAATCAGAATTTTTAAGTGTATTTTTGATACATTTAATTGTTGTGTCTTACTCTGCCTTTATAGATAACTAACATATGACAACAAATAATAATATTATTATATATTACTTTGTTAAATTATGGTGTAGTGGGCTTTAATCTGCTACACCGTTATTAATTTTACATAGTGTTATTTTGAATATAATTATGTTGAAATAGAAAAGATTAAATTTTCTAGTCCACAGGAGTTTTCTGTTTTTGTGTAGGTAAATATGTATACCACATAAAAAGGCAGATATAAATACCTGTGGATTTTTTTTGTGGAAAATACAAGATATGGAGGATTTAAAAATGAATTATACAAATAGAAAGCGAGCTTATTATCAGGATAACACTTGTCTAGATAATTTTATTTGCAAAAAGTGTGGTTGCCTTGTAGTTCCAGAAGGCTCTGGGACACAGCATAGAAATCACTGTCCTCATTGCCTACACAGTCTTCATGTGGATATTATTCCTGGTGACCGTGTCGCAGATTGTGATGGTGATATGGAACCCATTGGAGTATGGGTAAGAAAAAATGGTGAGTGGGCAATCATTCATCGTTGTACACGCTGTGGTCATCTTAGTTCTAACCGAGTGGCAGCAGATGACAATCCAATGAAATTAATGTCGATTGCATTAAAGCCATTAGCACAGCCACCTTTCCCTTTGGAAAAAATCACTGAAATCATGGAGAAGGAGGAAGAAAAATGAAGAGCACAGAGCAGATTGATTTGAGAGAATATGGTCTGAACGACAGTTTTATTGCTCAGATTGTCGAATATCCTGATTTGTACCTTGCACGAATTGTGTCACAGGAAAAGAGTATATATCAGGCTATCTGTGCAAATGGTGAACTTTTTGCAGAAGTTTCAGGAAAACTACGTTTTGAGGCTACCATACCATCTGACTTTCCAGCTGTTGGCGATTTCGTTATGTTGGATCGTTGCACTGACAAAAATGGTAATGCTATTATTCATCATGTGCTCCGCAGAAAAAACCTGTTCGTGCGTAAGGCTTCTGGAAAGACAAATGAGGAGCAGGTGGTTGCAGCTAACATTGACATTGTTTTTCTGTGCATGTCATTGAACAAGGATTTCAATCTTCATCGATTGGAGAGGTATCTGTCTCTAGCATGGGAAAGTGGGGCTATTCCAGTAGTGATACTCACTAAAGCGGACCTGTGTGACAACTTGCTTCGCAAGCTACAGGTAATTGATTCTGTAGCTTTTGGTGTGGATGTAGTCGTTACCTCATCTATAGAGCCATATGGATGGCAACAGATTTTCAAGTATATCAAACCTGGATGTACTGTTGCTCTGCTTGGCTCCTCAGGAGTTGGAAAGTCTTCATTAATTAATTGTCTGTTGGGTGAGGAACGACTGAATACAAAGGAAATTCGCATAGATGATGATAAGGGGCGACATGCCACGACTAGAAGGGAGTTGTTTCTAATCTCAGGTGGGGGTATAGTTATTGACACACCAGGTATGCGAGAGTTAGGAATGTGGGATGTTTCAAATGGACTGGATAAAAGCTTTACAGATGTGGAAGTTTATTTCGGAAAATGTCGTTTCCGCAACTGTACCCATACCTCAGAACCAGGCTGTGCTATTTGGTCAGCCATTGAGCAGGGTAAACTTTCGCCTAAAAGGTGGGAATCTTATCGTAGGCTGAAAACCGAAGCAGTCTTTGCAGAAGATAAGGGCAACTATTTGGCAGAAAAGGAAAAGAAATTCAAAAACATTGCAAAAATAAATAAAACAATTCAAAAATATTTAAAAAATAAATAAGATAATTCAAACCTGAGTGTAGTCATTTTTACCTATTTATTCATTCGTTGATGGATTGAAAAGCTACTTATTTATTGAAGTTTTAGTTATCTGAGAGCTAGAGGAACAGACACAGAGCCGATGAACTTGTGAGTAGTAGCAGTTATCGGCTCTGTGTCTAGATACTTTTTATGTTCTTTTAGTATCCATTTACAAATACATCAAATAATGCTTAAAAAGCAGTTGTTGCATTTACTTATCTAACAAAAGGCGTTTGTGGTTGTAATCACCAATAGGATTCTTACTATAGATGTATAATTATATAGATGTATCAGTTTAAATAAAGATAGAATAAAGCAATAACATACCAGTTAGGAGGTTATTTTATACATCTGAAATTCTTTAATCTTAAAACCAACTAAAATTTCCTTTGTTGTTTCGTTTTGTATAATATAGAGCATAATCAGATTGTTTATATAAAGATTGAAAAGTATCTAAATTACTTTCTAGTTTTGATATACCTATAGAGCAAGAATTGCTATCAGAACATAACTTTACAACTTTTTTTGCCTTATTTTCAACATCTTCCTTAGACTGATTGATATATTCAAATACAGCAAATTCATCTCCACCAAGCCTTCCAATAATAGCATCATTGGCAAACACTTTAGTCAAAATATTAGCAAATTGTATTAATATTTCATCTCCTCTAACATGGCCAAATATATCATTTATTTGCTTAAAATTATCTAAATCAAAAATATAAAAATACCCACATGAAGTAGTTTCTAGCATTTCTTTTATATGTACTTCAAAAAAATGACGATTATATAATCCAGTCATAAGGTCTTTTTCTGATTTTAACTTAAACTCATGAGCCATAGCTAGAGCTTCCTTTGCTTTTTCAGTTATTGTTTTAGGATAGTATTCATCTTTTGCTTGCTCAAAGTTTGGAATAGAATGGTGTACATGGAGCAGTGTGATTTTACCATCTATAACTTTGTATACCATAGTAAATCTAGTATCCATTTCTATATATATGTCTTTTTCTAAGTACTCTTCTTCTATTACCCATAGCGTTCCATATACTATAAAAGTTTCATTTGTAACTTTAGTACATGAGTACCATTCATCTATAATTTTAAAATTTATTTCTTCTGATTCTTGTTGGTCTTTTTCAAGATTTATAATGAAGTTTTCTAATGATGTATAAAATTCATGCTTTCCTGTTCCAAACAATGTAAAATTATCATCTAATAAAGAAATGATAAATTGTACGCCATCATCGTCTGGATTTAAAGTATAAATGTGCCAGATTTTTTTTGATAAATCACATAATTGTTCTTGTACTGTATTATTTTCCATAGAGTAACCCCTTAAGATTTTTAGTTTATAATTCTTTTAGTTAATACTATTTGTTTGGAAGCTTGTGACAATATTATAATATAAAATTAAAAAAATTGCATCTGATTTGTATAATAGTGTACTTTGGAAGAAGGGAGTATAGGAGTGTTATTTCTAATATAAATACTGTATTTTTAAATTTTGCTTAAACTAATTAATGAAATTAAATTTCAATTGTAAATAAATAAGATAAATATATGAGTATCTTAAATTATACTTGAACATAGAAAAGTTTTATGATAGAATATCAACAATAATATTAGTAAAGGAGTGTCTTAATGTCGGAGTTATATATAATGGTAACCAACAAATAAATAGTTGGAGACGCATATGTATTCTGTTTAATCAGAATTTTTAAGTGTATTTTTGATACATTTAATTGTTGTGTCTTGCTCTGCCTTTATAGATAACTAACATATGACAACAAATAATAATATTATTATATATTACTTTGTTAAATTGTGGTGTAGTGGGCTTTAATCTGCTACACCTTTATTAATTTTACATAGTGTTATTTTGAATATAATTATGTTGAAATAGAAAAGATTAAATTTTCTAGTCCACAGGAGTTTTCTGTTTTTGTGTAGGTAAATATGTATACCACATAAAAAGGCAGATATAAATACCTGTGGACTTTTTTTGTAGAAAATACAAGATATGGAGGCAATAAAAATGAGTATTATTGAACTTAATGAACTGACTAAATCTTATAGAAGATTTGAGAAAGAGCCAGGACTTATGGGAAGCATAAAATCTTTATTTAATAGAAAATATACAGAAAAAACAGCTATATCATCCCTTGATTTAAAAATAGAGGAAGGAGAATTTGTCGGATTAATAGGTCAAAATGGAGCTGGAAAAACAACTCTTGTTAAGATGATGACTGGAATTATTGCGCCATCATCTGGAAAAGTTTCTATCATGGGTTATTATCCAAATAAGTTAGAAAATAATTTTAAAAAACAATATGCTGTTGTTATGGGGCAAAAAAGTCAGCTATTTTTTGAATTGACACCAGCAGATACATTTCTATTGTTTAAAGAACTATATGATATATCTGATAAAGAGTATAAAAAGAATTTGGATTACTTTATAGAGTTGTTTGAAGTATCTGATTATCTAAATGTTCAAGTTAGAACACTTTCTTTAGGAGAAAGAATGAAAATGGAGCTTATTGTAGCACTTCTTCATAATCCTAAAATTTTATTTTTAGATGAACCAACAATAGGTCTAGATGCAGTGGCACAAAAACAAATTAGGTATTTTCTGAAAGAAGTAAATGAGAAAAAAGGTACTACAATAATGCTTACATCTCATTATATGGAAGATATTAAGAGCCTTTGTAGTCGAAGTATTGTCATAGAAAATAGTCATAAAATATATGATGGCTCTACAGATGAATTATTTAATCATTTTCAAAAATATAAGAAAATAACAGTTAGCTTTACTGATGAAACCAAAATTTTATTTCCAAAAGACTGTAAGATTATTGAGCAAACAAAACATAAAACATCAGTAATTGTGCCAAAAGAAAAGGGGAATGAAACTGTTAAATGGATTTTTGATAAGTATGATGTTGAGGATGTAACAATTGAAGAAGAAGATATAGGGAATGTTGTAGAACGAATATACAAAGAAGGATGTGAAGAGTATTATGAACAACTATAATGAAGCATATTCAAGACAATCATGGTTTTATAAATTTAAACAAAATATAAGAAAGTACTATGAAATAGCTAAAATTAATTTCAAAGTACAACTTATTTGGAGGTTTGATGTAGTAGTTAACATGATGTTTACTATTATAAAAATTTTATTTGTTTATATTTTGTGGAAGGCAATTTTTGGTGAAAATGACATAGTTTCTGGCTTTACATTTAATTCAATGTTGTCTTATTATATAATAAGTTCATTTTTATCAGGTATTGATATGTCAAGAAGTACAAGTGAGGAGATATGCAATCGTGTAAAGTTGGGTACATTTTCAAAATACATGATTATTCCGATTGATACACAAAATTATTTTTTTGCTAAAAATTTAGGAATGACTTTTTTTTACTTAGTATTTAATCTAATTTCTGCTTTTGTATGGATTTTTATATTTAAAATAGATTTTGCTTTTACATCAAATCCAATACAAATTTTAATTTCAATTTTGATGATTTTCTTAGGGCTTGTTTTTATGATTCAGCTTCATTTCTTTATTGGAATTTTATCATTTAAATTTCTAGAGATTGGTTTTTTTAGAATGATAATCGATAATATAACTGAATTTGTTACAGGAACAATGATACCACTTGTACTTTTACCAGAAGTTGTAGTAACTATTATGAAGTTCTTTCCATTTTATTACACAACCTATTTACCATCTATGTTATTAATAGGTAGAAATAGTAATGAGGCAGTGCAAGGACTGATTATTATAGCATTATGGGTCTTATTCTTTTTTATATTAAATAAAATTGTCTATAAAAGGATGAGAATACTATTTGATGGGGTGGGGATATAATGAAAAAAAATTTTAAAATAATATTTATGTTACTAAAAATGAAATTATCAAAAATGATGGTGTTTAGATTTGATTTTTTTGGAGAATTTTTTGTAGATAGTTCATTATTTATATTACAATTGTTAATGTTCAATGGTATTTATTCTCATGTAGATTCAATAGGAGGTTGGCAGCGTGGAGATATGCTAATATTTATAGGAACTTTTTCATTAATAAATGCTATAAATATGACCATTTTCTGTTTTGGAATTTATGATATTCCACGCAAAATTCAAGAAGGAGAATTAGATTATTATATTACAAAGCCAATAGACCCATTGTTTAGATTGACATTTGAGAATATTAATATTGGTTCATCACCTTTAATTTTGGCAAGTGTATTTATAGTTGTATATGGAATATCTGAATTAAATTCAGAAATAACTTTTATTATGATAATAGCATATATATGTATGGTTTTATTGATGACATTGCTTTTTTATGATGTGTGTATTATATTTCGAACAATTTCATTTTTTGTTATATCATCCTCTGCTATAATGAGATTAGAAGGTAATTTACTACCAATGAATATGAAAATTCCAGGTGTAATTTATGAAGGTATTTTTAAACTACTATTTTATTTGATTTTGCCATATGGAATTATGTCAACAATCCCAACTCAAATTTTGTCTGGGACATTAAAAATAAAAGGGTTAATCTACTCAATTGGTATTGTATTTGTTTTTACAGTATTTATGTGGAGATTTTGGAAACTAGGAATGAAACATTATAAAAGTGCAAGTAGTTAATAAGTTATCAGTTTTGAGGTGACAAGGAATGAAAAATATAGCAAATATTATTACTATACTTAGAATTATTTTATCAATAGCTTTGCTCAAAATAGATATGTTTTCTTCTTTATTTTTTACAGTCTATATTATGTGTGGAGTAAGTGATTTTCTTGATGGATATATAGCTAGAAAAATGAATATGAGAAGTAAGTTTGGTTCAAGGCTTGATAGTATAGCTGATATATGTTTAGTAATATCAATGTTTATTATTATGCTTCCAGTAATAAATATTTCAAAGTATATAGTATTATGGATATTAATAATTGTCCTTATTCGAATTACATCAATAATTGTGGTGATTCGTAAATACAATACATTTGCTATATTACATACATATGGAAATAAATTATCTGGGTTTATGTTATTTTGTTTACCTTTATTTTATAACATTATGAATATAAATTTACTTGGAAGTATAGTTTGTGTTGTAGCAAGTATCTCAGCCATTGAAGAAGTAATAATACATATATTATCTAAAGAGTTGAAAATAGATATTAGTAGTATTATAGAAGTACTTATTCATAAATCTGTTTCATATGATACTAGACGATAGAAACTAAAATTTACATCAGTATTGACTCAAAGACTCAAAATAATTAGATTAAAGATTAAGAAATTATCCTTATCGTATATGGCGTCATAATAGCAAGATATATTAAAACTCTATTTAAATAATTAGATATAATTTTTATGCAGAGAGGAGGTTCGTAAATGCATAATAATTTAAGTATTATTTTAAATAGAATTAATATACAGAATAATGATGTTAATGAGTGATATATTATATTCTAAAAATCAAAAAGAAGATAATATTTATGTGAAGGATAATTTACTTGCGCAGAGATTTAATTTATTTTCTTTATTAAAATTTGCATTTCCTACTATATTCATGATGATTTTTATGGGACTATATACGATTGTAGATACTATATTTGTATCTAGATTTGTAGATACAAATGCTTTATCCGCAATTAATATTGTCTGTCCTATTATTAATATTATTGTTGGACTTGGAACTATGCTTGCTACTGGAGGAAGTGCTATTGTAGCTTGCAAGATGGGGAATGATGATACGGATGGAGCAAAGAAAATTTTTACTTTGACTATATTATCTGGAGCTATAATTGGAATATTAATTACCAGTATAGGTCTTATATTTATGGACAATATTATTATATGGCTAGGAGCAAGTGATATTTTGATTCAATATTGTCGTTCGTATCTTTTTATTATCTTGATTTTTGCTTCTGCTAATATATTACAGGTATTATTTCAAAGTCTATTTGTAACAGCTGGTAAACCTCAATTTGGATTATGGTTAGTGCTTGGAGCGGGATGCACTAATATAATTCTAGATTATGTGTTTATTGTACCACTACAAATGGGTATTGGTGGAGCGGCACTTGCAACTGGTATAGGATATTTAATCCCAACTATTGCAGGTATAGTTTTCTTTTCGAAAAATAAAGGGGTACTTAGATTTTGCATACCTAAATTAGATAAAAAAGTATTATTTGAGATTTGTTTTAATGGTTCTTCTGAGATGGTGGGTCAATTATCAACAGCAGTTACTACTTTTTTATTTAATATTATGATGATGAGATTGATTGGTGAGGATGGAGTTGCAGCTATTACAATAATTATTTATTCTCAGTTTCTTTTAACCTCACTTTATATTGGTTTTTCAATGGGAGTTGCTCCAATAATAAGCTATAATTATGGAAGTAGAAATAATATCCAGTTAAAATACATTTTTAAAATTTGTATATTATTTATCTCAGTGGCTTCATTACTGGTATTTGTGTTTTCTATGGTATGTTCACCAACTATTGTAGAGGTTTTTTCTCAAAAAGGAAGCAACGTTTATGAGATTACAAGGTCTGGATTCTATATATTTTCTTTTAGTTTCCTTTTTTGTGGATACAATATTTTTACATCATCTATGTTTACAGCATTATCAAATGGAAAGATATCTGCAATACTATCTTTTTTACGTACATTTGGTTTTATAACTATAGGTTTGTTGACATTACCAAATGTATTGAATATAGATGGAATATGGTTAGCAGTGCCAATTGCTGAGTTTTTAACCTTATTTTTAACAGTTAGTTTTATATATAGATATAATAATAAGTATAACTATATATAAATACAATAATAAATATAATTAACATATATCTTTTTTGACTGTATATCATTTAGCCCATAAGTAATGCTTTTTCATTTATTTATGGGCTTTTATTGTTTTTTTCTTTTGGATTCATTCCTTCATTTACAAATCTTTTCTTAACAGCAGTACAATTTTAACTTTATTTTATCATTTTGTTATCCATATACTGAATAATCAAATCAGCACCAAATTCATTACCGCCTGCATTTCTAATTTCTTTTTGCATAAGCAATATACTTTGAGTTATGGTCGAATCATTAAGAACAGTTAGAGTAGACTTTTTAAGAATATCACTTGTAATGTGTTTGTGCGAAATCTTTTTTCCTAAATTTAAGCGTTCAACTTGCTGGGCATTAGTTGGTTGATCTGCCATAAACGGAATAACCACCATAGGAACTCCAAAATAAAGAGATTCCATAACACTATTTAAGCCACCATGAGTGATAAAAACATTTGCTTTTTCTAATATTTCAAGTTGTGGGACAAAGGAGTAAATATAAAAATTCTTTGGTATCTCACCTAATTCTGATATATTTATCGAATTACCAACAGACATAATGACAGTTACATTTTCATCTTTAAACGCAGTGATACATTTTTTATAAAATGACATTGCTTTATTTACAATTGTACCTAGAGAAATATAAACTAAATTATTTTTCAATTCTGGCAATAGAAACTCATTCTTTTTATTGCGATGGTAAATAGAAGTACCAAGAAATTTAAACTTCTTTTCTGAAAAATCTTCTGCACATGGTTGAAATCTTTTTGTAGTATATACAAGATTAAGTTCTGGAGGATTTTCAGTAATTTCTTTTAACCAGGAATCAGTCTTTAACTTAACTCCGTTTGATACTTTTTTAGTCCATCTACGACACACCCATTTGAAACGAAATACTCTTAATGTTCCACCAGAGTTAATAAATTCTTTCATCAGAATTTCATTAGTAGCTGGTGACGTAATAACTCTAATAACAGGTTTATTAAATCTTTCTGCTATATGCTTTCCTAAAAAGAAAAGATGTTCATAAATAATTAAGTCAAATTCATGTGCTACTTTTATAGATATTTGATAGGCATTTTTCATTTGAATAGAAAATTTTTTGCTATCTTCATAACAAATGAAATCAGCTCCCATTTCTAAGACTTTATCTTTCCATTCTTCAGTTAGTAAGTATGTTACAGAATTACCTCTATGCACTAATTTTTCCACTAACCCAAGGGTAGGGTATACATGTCCAGAGAAAGGTAAATTTATAAATAAAATTTTCATAATCTAACCTCCTTAAAGTGTTTTTATCATGTATTCATTGTAAATATAAGAGGTGGAACTTTTAACGTTCTACCTAAAAATTCAGAAATAATTGTATGTTGTTCACTTTTATTTAATTTTGGGAAACGTTCACTATGTAACAAGCCACTTATTCCATTCAAGGTATATTGTGTTAAAAAATCCAAATCCAGCACATTATCATTTTCTGTTTTTAAATATACTAATTCAATAAAAGATTTTATTGTAGGTAGCATAGTCTTTATGGTGATACCATGTAAGGCATACAATATAGTCCAATGGACTTTATTATCAACTAATTTGTGAAATTGTGAAATGCTCTGTTCGTAGTAATCTAGTATTCTATTAATTATTTCATAAAATGATAAAGTGTCTTCATTTTGAATTAGTAGTTGTGCAAAGTTTTCACTTTGTTTCTTCATAAAATGCTCTAAGGACTTATCAAATAGTTCTTGTTTAGAACTAAAATAATGATAAAACATTCCAACTTCTCCATTAACTTCATTTAATATCATGCGAACAGAAGTGCTTTCATACCCATATTTTAAAAATAATCGAATAGCAGCATCTAGTATTTCCTCTCTTTTTCCTCCTTCTAAAACAGGTTTTCTTGCCATAAACTTACCTCCTTATTTAAACAAACAGAATATTGTTCTGTTTATATCTTATAATACTTTTTAATTAAAGTCAATTATAAACAGAAGATTGTTCTTATAATATGAAATGTTAAGACTTGTACATATGTCAGAATGATACAAGTATTTAATCAGTTATCCTAAAATATTCCACACCTTATCTTTAAAACTATAGTTGTTTTCTTATCAATATCATAAAGTCTATATAAAATTAATCTTCTAAAGTTCCCAAAATATTATTACTGTGATTTTGAAGCTGTTACTTTAGTTTTCTAGTGCTTGATTTTATCTATTAGGAATGTTACTATTAGTAATATAAAAGGAGAGTAAATAAAATGGATAAAATTATTTTGGGATTACTTATACTTAAGAAGTTGACAATTTATGAACTGAGAAGTGTTATAGAAATGAATTTTGCTTCTATGTGTAGCAACAGTATGGGAAGTATTCAAGCAGCAATAAAAAAGCTACTTGAAAAGAAGATGATAGTGTATGAAGAGTTTGTTGAAAATAGTGTCAATAAGAAATTTTATGTACTAACAGATAAAGGAAAAGCATGTTTTTTAGAATGGGTACAGACCTCTATGGTAGCAGGGAAAGTAAAGGATATGGAGTTAAGCAAATTATTTTTTATGGGCTTTGTTCCAACACAAAAAAGATTGTCACTAATTGAATCTTATATTGTTGACCTCAAAAAGGAAAGAGAGCAGTTGGAGAATATCAAAAGACAAGACATCGATGTTGCAAAATTACAGTACATTGCCTATATAGAAGAAAATCAAGAACAGTTTAATCACTTTTTACAAGATACTGAACATTCCAACATTCAAAGAGATATTAAAGATATAATTGATTTTGAGTTATTGACCTTGCAGTTTGGAATTGATAGGACAAATTTTGAAATAGCATGGTTTGAAAATTTAAATAAGAAGCTAATTAATGAGTACCTAAACAATAGTCAGAATCAAGAAAAAGGGGGTAGCTAACATGAAAGGAACTGTAATAATAACAGGAGCTAATTCAGGAATAGGAAAGGCAGCAGCATTTAAGTTTGCATCAGAGGGTTATAGAGTTATAATGGCATGTCGTAATATTCAGATTAGTGAACCCGTGTGTCAGGAAATCATAGCCAAAACTAAAAATATTAATGTGGATTTGCTTCAACTGGATATTTCATCGAGGCAATCCATTTGTAGTTTTTGTGAGACATATAAGAAAAAATACGGTGTATTGGATATCTTAATCCATAATGCTGGACATTTTAAACATGGAGAAAAAAACTTTCAACAAAGTATTGATGGTATAGAATTAACATTTGCTACCAATCTATTTGGGCCAGTTCTTATGACCGATTTATTATTGGATGTACTTGCTAAATCAAAAAATCCTAAAATTCTAAATGTATGTAGTACAAATATAAAGCATTTTTTTGATGAAAGAAGAAAAATTAATTTTGGAGTTTTAAGTGGTGAAACTGTAGAAGATAAAGAATATAATTCCTATAAAATTTATGGAGATTCCAAAATAGCTTTACTTATGGTTACAAGTATGATGAAACAAGAATACAAGCCTTATAATATAAGTGTAAATGCAATTATGGTTCCAGCAACAAAAATGAGTAAAGAAACAATTAAGAAATTTAATTCGTATTGGAAAGTACTTGCATTTTTACAAAACATTATTATACCAAAATCAGAAATTATTGGAGAGACTTACTTTTCGATTTGCACTTCTAATGTTTATACAGGTATTACTGGAAAACTAATAAATCACCAAGGAAAGATTGTTAAAATGGCTAATAACTCAATATCATTTATAAAAAGCATTACAAGCACAGAGGTTTATCCACCTTATGTCAATAACAAAGAGACAATAGAGAAAGTGTGGGCTATATGTAAACAATATGTTGAAAATGCTAAATATAATTTGCTAGCATAACACATATAATTCATGAGGTTATTATATCAACAACATAATCTTATTGATATTGCTAAAAGGATATAGTATTTTTGCTAATTCTGTTCAGTTTTTATTTTATTGTTTGAATTAATATGAGAAAAATTACAATTAACTATAATTTAATTTATAATTGATATATACTTGATTTTATTTAATTATTTGAATATACTTTAAGCAGAATACACAGAGTTAAAGAATTGATAAATAAAAGATAATAACTCTTTATTAGGAGTGATTTTACTATGGAAACATACTTTAATAAGAAAATATTACTTGTTGATGATGAAAAAGATATAATAAATTTAACCTATAATGGCGAAATTCCTCTTCCTCGCCATAGGAGGTGGAGGATGTAAGCCTAACCGATAGGTTATTTATTTTACTTGATTTTCAAAAAATGTATTGTATTATAAAAACAGTAGCAAAAACTGAAATGAAGTAATTACAATGAAATTAGATAGTAATAATCATTCAGTATTTTTGTTACACTATCACTTAGTTATGTGTATAAA
>NZ_JAGWDG010000019.1:0-55401 GCF_020658095.1 Clostridioides sp. ZZV14-6009 | reverse complement strand
GAGGTGATTTAATTGACTTTTAAAGAGTTAGTTAACAAAGTTAGAAATCTTGTTTTAGAAGCAAAGAAAGTAACTATCGAAGATATAGAGAATAATTTTATAAGTGATAATGTAGAATATGCTTTAAAAGAATTAGCTGACAAACAAAATAATCTTAATGCAGAAATAAATGGTCAAAAAGTAAGAGGAATATCAATAGCGAATACATTAACAGATATGTTTTTGTGAAGGAGAGTGAATGATGGCAAAATTAAATGAAAATAGCAGTTTGAAGGAAATAATGGATAGTCTAGAAAATACTGCAAAGGAAATTGAAGAAAATAAGGTAATATATGATAATGCAATTACAGTAGTTGATAAAAAAACGAATTTCAATGACTCAAGCAGTATTATAAATATTCTTTATGATGATAGTTATATCTATGTATTAAAAGCATCGAAATTAGTAAAAACAGATTTAAATTTTAATGTTATTTTCTCAATAAGTTATCCTATTTTTAAATGTTTCTGTATTAGTGAAGATTATATTTATGCTTCTACAACAGAAAACATATATCAAATTAATAAAAAAACTGGAGCTGTAAATAGAACTATAACTAATAATTTTGTTGACAATATGTATTTTTATAATAATATTTTATATTGCTATAAAAATAGTACAGCTACTATGATACTAATCAATGCTTCTTCAAATTTATTTAGTATAAACTTAACTAAAGATTGTATTCCTCTTTCTATAAAAAGTTTTTCAGCAGTTGGAAATATAAAAGTAAATAGTGCAGGTATATATGTATTAGTACAAGATAGTTCTGACATAGCATCTATATATTTATTAAATCATAATTTAACTCAGAAAATTGCATCAGCAATTTTACGTGATAGTAATGGAGCACGTAAAATTATGTTATTAAATAACGAAGTTTATGTTTCTTGTAATCGAGGTCTTACAGGTTACCTAGGCGAAGGCTATCTTAATAAATATACTTCAAATTTAAGTTTGCAAATAAAATTATCAGATGATAAATATAAATATTTGATAGGTCTAGATAATGATAGTAATTATATTTATGCAACAAAGAGTCGATATGAACTTGAACACTCAAAAATAGTAAAGTTTTCAAGTAATTTAAGCGAGCTAAACTCATATGAGTTTGAGGGGTATGGTTCTCCAAATATAATTTATAAAAATTATAATATTTATATTAATGGTAATATTGATAATGGCACTATAGCAAGGCTGGCATTAACAAAAAAATTCTATGTGAAAAGGGAGATGTTTTAATTGATTTTTTTAGGTAATTTAAGTAATACAAATTATATAGATGTAAAAAAAGTTGGATTGATAAACTATACACCTTCTGATTTGTCTAGTGAGGAATTAAAGCAAGGAATACTAGTAGATAATATTATGCAAGAAGAACTTAGAGAAGGGTATTACTCTACTTTATACGTAAATACATTAACAAAAGAAACGCACTACAAATATGAATTAATAGTAAAAAGTAAAGAAGAGCTTGAAAAAGAAAACTTAATTAATAAAGTAAATTCTACAGAACAAACAATAGCAGATTTAACATTTCAATTAATGTCAAATGGGGTGATATAATATGAATTGGTATAAGATAATAACAGATTTCTATAGCAATGGGAATTGGACTAAAGATCAAGTTAAAACAGCAGTTGCAAAGACTAAGATAACAGCAACAGAATATAAAGAAATTGTAGGAGAGGACTATATAGCATAGTCTTTTTTTATTTCTAAAAATATATAAATTAATTAACATTTTGCCTACACTTCATATACACTTTGCAGACATTTATAGTTTTAAAATTAGGTACAATGAAACTATAAATTAAGAAAGAGGTGGATTAAATGGCAACAGTTTATGAATTTAATTATACAGGAAGTGAACAAAGTGTTACATTGAAACCTGGTAAATATAGAATTCAGTGCTATGGGGCTAGTGGTGGCTATACATCAAGAGCGGACTTTACACCAACATATAAGCCAAAAGGTGGTTACTCTGTGGGGGAAATTACATTAAAAAAAGATACTTTATTATATGTTTATGTAGGCAGAAGTGGAGAATCCGTTAATAGTCAATCTCGTTTATTTAATGGTGGTGGTTCTGGAGGTTATTCTTGTGGTGGTGGTGCTACTGATATAAGGCTAGTTGGTGGTTCTTGGGATAATGAACAAGGACTATTTTCTCGTATTATTGTAGCAGGTGGTGCTGGCGCTAATGCTGCTTATAACAAAAGTGAGAAAGATAGTTCTGGTGGTGGTCTAAAAGGAGGTAATGGTGGTGGTTCTGGTGGTGAATATACGCCAGGAGCTACTCAATATGATGGTGGTAGGGGTTCTTCTTCTGAATATGATGGTTCATTTGGATTAGGCGGTGGCTCTAATTATTCAAACTGTTTTTTTGGAGGAGGAGGAGGATGGTATGGTGGTGCAGGTGGTCGTAGCTCTGCTTATATATCTGCTTCTGGTGGTAGCGGATATATCTTAACTAAAGACAGTTATAAACCAAAAGGGTATACACCAACATCTGAGTATTATTTTGAAAATACTACCATGAGTATTGGAGGTAATACATCTATGTCTAATGGCTATGCTAGAATAACATTAATCCAAGCATTACCATTTTTGAACATATCCTCATATAATTCCACTACAGTAATATTTAAAGCAAACCACACAGACCCTGCATTATTAACTAAAATTGAAGTATTTATTGATGATGTATTAAAAGAAACTATCACAACAGATTTAACAATAGAGAAAACAATTAACTATACATTGGAAGATAATGCGCTGCACACACTTAAAATAGTTGTTACAGATAGTACTAATGTTATAGCAGAAAAGGTATTAAGTATAAGTAAGTATATAATGCCTTTATGTGATGATGCAAGTTTACAAGACATAAAAACCAAAATTAAAGAAATGAAACATGGTTTAATAAATGGAAAAACTTCTATAATAAATGTATTATCACTAAAGAATATTGAATCAAGTTTAAATAATTCTTTAGTGGAGTTGTCAGAAAAGATAAAGGGGTCATTTGATAGTTCAGATGCAAGTGTACAGGATTTACAAAATCAATTAATAGAAAAGAACAATACTATAAGTAATTTACAGGATTCTTTAAGAGGAAGCATGAAACTTTATTCAGGAACTGCAAATCTTATAAGCCCTTCTTCATATAAGAAATTTGATACTTATGAGAATGCCACAGTTGTTCAGTGTAGTTACATTTCAATTAGTAACATTACTTATAACCCTGTGATATTTATTGCATATAGTAGTATTGAAAGTGGAACTAATGACACACGCTCAACTAATGCTACAGCTATTTACTATAGTGGCCATTTTTTCTGTTCTTCCAAAAATACTGCACTTGGAAGACAAGTCTCCTCTTATCTTTGGAGTCTTAGCGAATTTAAAAATGGTAATACTATAACGTGTCCTATCATTGGAAGTGGAAGTAGTAAAATTAATTGGATTGCTTTGGCTTATAATTAATTTTATATTTTAGTACAAATAAGGTGATTTTAATGAATAAAGAACTTTTAAAAAAATATGTAATGACGCGAAGTAACAATAAATAATCATAATAAAGAGATAGAAGAATTAAAGATAAAATAATTGTTTTCGAAAAGTTCTGCAGTTAATATACAATTTAACATAATGCTACAAAAAGAGAACATATATTATAATAAATGTTCTCTTTTATCCCTAAAAATATATAAGTTCACTCACATTTTTCCTAAACTCTGTCTACACTTTGTAGATTTTTATAGTTTTAAAATTATGTACAATAAAACTATAAATTAAGAAAGAGGTGATTAAATGTCATATCCAGGTTTAAGAGTTCCATCGCTTTTTTTAGTAGAAAAACCATCTACTAAGACTACTATAAATGCTTGGAATTATGTAAAAGACTACCAAAATGATTCATATGGCTCGTATCGTATAACCAGTTGCTCATTAAATGATGGAAAGTCAACTATTTATGGAGAAAGGGCAGTTTATGATTTATATCCAGGTAATAGTTATAAACTTACTTATGGTTATTTCTTTACTCCAAATGGAGAAATAAATGGAATTAGAGATTCTGATACTTTCTATATACAGTGTCAATATAAGTCAACAACTCCAAGCATAAGTGGTGTAGACAGTTCTTTAGGTTCTAAAAGTAAGGGGTTTGATATAAATTATACAATAACAAATGAAGATAGTTACACATATACAGTAAGAGCATATCTAAATGATACTTTATTTGATACAAAACAAGCTGTAAAGGATACACAGTACACTATAAATGTGCCAGATTCACTAGTTTTTGCATTGCAATTAAATTCTAATAATAAGTTAAAAATAGAAGTAACCGGAGGCTATGGTATAAGTGCAATATATAGAAATTATACATTCATAAAATCTAATAATCCTCCTACTATAAGTGGCATAAACGAAGATATAGGAAATAAAAGCAGAGGATTTTCTTTAAAATATATAGTTAATGATTTAGATTATCAGGATACTGTAAATGTTACTATTAAATTAAACTCTATAATTTTAGAAAATATTACAAATATAGAAAAAAATAGAGAAAAAGAACTTATACTAACTGATGATTATATACTAGCACTTCCAATTGATTCTACTAATAATATAAGTATCATTGCTACTGACAATAATGGCATAAGTATAACAAGAACATACACATTTACTAGAACAAATAATCTGCCTACTATAAAATTAAATGAAATTAGCACTAATAAAGTTAAATACATTGTATCTGATTTAGATAGCAACTTAAATAAAATAGAAGTGTTTTTAGATAATGTATTAAAAGAAACTATAACCACAGATTTGTATTTAGAAAAAACATATAATTATACATTAAATGATAGTGCAATACACACAGTTAAAATTAAAGCTACAGATATGCATGGATTAAGCGAAAAGTTAATAAGTGTATCAAAAGAGATACAACCACCACAGGATGATTCTTCCTTACAAGAAATTGAAAGTACAGTATCTACAATGAAAAATACCTTTATAAATAGTAAAACACATATCATTAATAAACTAGTGTTAAAAAATATAAATGCTACATTAAATAATACGTTGATAGAAATGGGAGAGATGATAGGCACAGCATTCAGTTCAGCAGATGCTAGTGTGCAAGATTTGCAAAGTCAACTTACAGAGAAAAATAATACTATCACCCAGTTAAATGGTACTATAAGTAATTTGCAAGAAGAGGTAAATAGTCGATTAAAAATTTACACATTTTCAGGATATATTGAAACTGGTGATTCTAATAATTTTGGCGGATATGGTAATAGCAGAGGACATTGGTATTTTCCTTTACCTTTTAAACCTAAATTTTTTCTTGTTACTGGTGTTCCTGGTACTTTGCCAGGTAACAGTTATAAACCTGCTAAAGTTGAAGGTGCATATAATTCTTTAACAGAAATGAGATATGCATATATAAACAATTCAGACTCTAGTGTTTATTTTAGTTCTTTGGTTAGCGACCAAGCTATTAGCCTTGGTCAAAATATTTTCCATGCTTATATTTCTACTAAGACTATATATACTTATTATACTACTATTACTGTTTATGCTATTGGATAATATAAATATATAATTAATTATTCATTACATTTAAAAATATAAAGAATCTTTTACAATTAAACATTAAATAAAAGAGACTTAGTTTGAATCTAAGTCTTTTTTAATATAAAAGGAGGTTATTATGGAAGAGCTAGTAACACAATTAAGTAGCCTAGGAGCAATAGGCATATTATGTGCTCTACTATTTAAAAATACAATGCAAGAGAAAAAAGAGGATAGAGACATGTATAAAAAAACTGTAGAAAACTTTATTGAATTATCCACTCAACAACAGGAAATAAATAAAAATTTACTTATGGAAATGGGTGTAATGAAAACAGATGTAGAAGAAATAAAAGAAGATGTAACAGATATAAAGGTTATGCTACAAAAAGAAGGTGATAAATAATGAAAATAGCAATAGTACCAGGGCATACCCTAACAGGAAAAGGAACAGGAGCAGTTGGATATATAGATGAAGGAAAAGAAAATAGAATCCTAACTGATTTAATTGTTAAATGGTTAAAACGAGGAGGAGTAGCTGTATATACTGACAAAGTAGACAGTTCTAATGACTACTTGTCAGAACAATGCCAAATAGCCAACAAGCAAGATGTAGATTTAGCAGTGCAAGTTCATTTCAATGCAAATAGTACAACCCTAAACCCAATGGGTACAGAAACAATATATAAAACTAGTAATGGCAAAATGTATGCAGATAGAGTAAATGATAAATTAGCAACTGTATTTAAAAATAGAGGTGCAAAATCAGATGTAATAGGCCTCTATTGGCTTAGCCATACAAAAGCACCAGCAATATTAATAGAAGTATGCTTTGTAGACAGTAAAGCAGATACAGATTATTATATTAGGCATAAAGATATAGTTGCAAAATTAATAGCAGAGGGTATTCTAAATAAGAAAATAGATAGCGAAGAGGTAAATAAAATGTATAAACATACAATAGTTTATGATGGAGAAATTGATAAAATACCTGCAACTGTGGTTGGTTGGGGATATAATAATGGAAAAATATTAATATGTGATATAAAAGATTATATTCCAGGAAGAACAGAAAATTTATATGTTATAGGAGGAAAAGCATGTAATAAAATAATGAATATAACTAAAGAAAAATATACTATGATAGAGGGAAGCGATAGATTTGATACCCTTTATAAAGCACTGGAATTTATAAAGAAATTATAATGTCAAATTAATATAAAATGTATTCTATTAGCTATATTATACATTTTATATTAATGTAAATAATAACTTATTTTTAAGTTATTATTTACATTAATATATATTTTATAAACCAACTTATTTTTTAGGTCCTTTATTCTTATTTCTTTTATCATACTCTTTTGCTATCTTATCTATGTTTAATTCTTCTGGTAAGTGCTCTTTAGTTGCCCTTACATTAGCCCTAATAAACTCATTTATTACTTTATTTAATGTAGTCTTTTTAAGGTGTGCTATAGTCTTTAATACTTTCAAATCCTCATCATCGATATATAATGTAACTTGTCCCTTTTTAGTCTTTTTATTTTCTTTTAAATCTAATAAGTTTATCCCTGGAAGTTCTGTATGTTCATTAAATTTATTTTTAATTTCTTTATTGATTTCATTTTTATAGTCTTTTCTAGGTATAGATATTTCTTCCTCTTCTAATTCAAATTTACTCATTATAATACCCCCTTATTAGTAAGTTCTTCTATTAAATCATTTAATTCTTCTCTAACTTTATGAGCCTTTTTTATCTTTCTACAATAGTCATCTATACTTAACTTATTTAGCACGCAATTTTTTACTATAGTGCTTTCACTTATTTTTACATCTGATAAATCTTTTTTTATACTATCAAACCTATCTAAATAATCCATAAATATATCTCCAGAAGTTAACTTTCTTGAAGTAAAAGAATTTATTACAACTGCTCTTTTTGCCTCATTAGTTTCTCCCATATCTTCTAGATCTTCATTGTATTTTTGATAAAATAGTTCACAACCTCTTATACTTGCTATATCTTGAAATTCAAGAGGAGTAATAATACTATCTGAAATGAATAAGAAATTTCTAGCAATCAAATCATATGAAGGAGATAAATCTATTAATATATAATCATAATTTTTAAGAGTAGAAATATTTTTCTTAAACCACTTAAAAGCAACTTTCTCTCTACTAGTTTTTATAGTTAAATACTCTGATAAAACAGATAAAGATAAATCACTTGGTATTAAGTTTACATTTGGATAATCTTTTAATGGAGATTTTATTATTAATTCTTCTGCACTTATATCATCCTTAAATGCATCTAGAATTGTTTTTTTATTATGTACTATTTTATATATGAATTGTGTAAAGTTTGCTTGGGTATCTCCATCAAGTATAAGTATTTTTTTGTCTTTTTTTGATAAATTAAGAGCCATTAGATATGCTAATGTCGTTTTCCCAACCCCACCTTTTACATTAAATAAACTTACTATTTTCATTTTAATCCTCCTGTGAGTTCTATTGATATATGATATTATATCACACTTCCGCCTACATTCGGGTTTTTTGTAAAAAAATTATATAAAACTTATAAATAATTTATCATATAATTTATAAAACAATTTATTTATAAGTTTTACTCAATTACTCAAAGATAACACAAATATAAAAGGAATAGATATTATCTATTCCTTTTATATTTGTGTTATATGTAAAATTACCTGAAGTTTATTACTTTTTAAAAATATCAATTACAAGTATAAGTATTATTATTAATAATAGAAAATTAGCAGACTGAATTAATATAATTGGCCATTCAAGATATATTATTTATAGTCACCTCATCTTATGTATGCAATATTTTTTTAATATCTTTTTTCACTACTTACTATATTTTTGCTTTCAGAATTTGCTTTTATTGTAGAATGAACTCTGTAGTATCCTCTTCCTATAGTTTTTGATTTAGAAAGAGTACATGAACTATTTCCTGAAGCATTCCAAGTTTGAATTGTTGACCATGTTTTTCCATTGTCATTACTTTTCTGTAACCTAGCAATAATTGATGTACTTTTCACATTTGATGAACCTCTAATGGAACAGATTACTCTCGCTGTATTTCCTGAAATATTTAAAGTACAAGTACCAGACTTAATATAAGACATTTTTACCATAGTATCATCTATATAGTCTACAGCTGAATATTGCTCAATATTCTTGTCTTTATATTCATCGGCAAATATAGGCATTGCAATTGCTGATGAACATATTAAAGCGCACATACTACTTATAATCATTTTTTTCCAAACCATAAAATCACCCCTTCATTTGCTTTTTATTATTTTTTACTTAATATATAACGAATAAAGAAGTGATTTCTGGACACTTATATAAAATTTTTTATTAAATTTTTATCATAATTACAAAATAGATATTCATAGCTATAATAGTTATAAATACCTAGAATACTATATATTGTAACTATCCCCCAATAAACATATATAAACTTGTAATTATATTAATAAATCATAAATACCCAATTTAGATCAGGTTTTACTAATAAATAGGTTCTTTGAGTTTTAAATCATTTTTCTAATATAAAAGGCTTATTGCTTTGTCTTGTCTTAGTTATAATAGCTAAGATATATTTGTATTTGACTTACATTCCATTTTTTAAACTATAAAAACCACCTCTTTTTCTTATAAATTTTTATAACATCAAATATATAACGAATAAAGAGATGGTTTTTGGACACTTAAGAAATTATTTTATGCTTTTAGCCATTTTTAATAAAATATTTTTATATAATTCTAAATCCTTATTATTTTGATAATCTACATTTAACAGATATATAAAGTTGTTGTCATTCCAAAATACTTGTAAGAAAGTTTCTTTTTCTATATATTTTGCCTTATACCCATTTATAAATATATCTTTAACTTTTGCATTTTCTGTATCTAATATAATAGAATTCGTATCAATTTCAGTACTTGTATATTCTATTCTTATACCTTTTTCATTTTCATATGCAATCATAAAATTATCAACCCTATCTGCTTCTTTGAATCCTTCTGGGATGTATCCTGGTTCTTTAATCTTAAGGTTTTTGATTTCAATATTTTCCTTATTTGAAAATACAAAAGAAGTTAAATCTTCATATACTCTTATTACCAATTCATATAAACGTGTACGCAATGCCTCACTACTCATAGTAATAGTAAATAAACTAGCTAAAACTATTAAAAATACAATAGCTGTTCGTTTTGAATAAAAAATAATCTTATTTGTAAGACTACTTCTTTTTTGCTGCTTAATAAGTTTTTTCATCTTTCGTTCAAAACCTTTTGAAAAAACATGATTTAATTCATCATCTGAAGGAAGGCTGTCAAGAATAATTTTTGTCGCGATTGGGATACTTTCTTGAAGCATATCATCTGTAATATCAAAATCATCTTTTTTATTACTCAATATTTCCAACCTCCATTTCTTCTAATATTTCTTTTAATTTTTTCCTAGCACGTTGAATCCTCTTATATACATTCTCCTCCCCTAAATTTAATGCATTTGCTATTTCTTTATTTGAAAAACCATACTGGAACTTTAAAGAAAGTACTTGAAAGTAACTTTCATTAAGTTTTGCAAGTGCTATAGCTAAATTACTTTCACATACTTTATCTTCTATAGAAAAATTTATCGCCCTGTTTTTATACTCTTCTTCAATATCAGATACTTTTTCCCTTTTTCTTTTTCTGTAAAAGTCTATAGCAATCCTTTCTACTATTATAACGATAAAAGCCTTCGTTCTTGGACTATCTACTTCATCAATTTTATCTATATTTTTAATTATTCTTAGAAAAGCATTATGTACAGCATCTTCTGCTAAATGATCATCCTTTAATATTTTATTGGCCACATAAAACATTATCTGTCTATATTTTTCATATATCTTTTCAAACTTGATTTTATCTTCTTCAAACTCAAGCATTGATAAATAAATTAACATTTATAATTCCTCCAAAGTAAATATCTCGAATCAATATTTTAGAGTCTAATTATAACATATATGCATATATAATTCTATTTAAATAGAGTATTATTATACCTGTATTTAGAACTAATATTACATGTTTTAAATTATATATTAACTTATAAAATAATTTATTTTTTATATTACTTTATAAATTCTATTATTCTATAAAAAAATAGGTGTTTATTTTTTTATAGAATCTATAGATTGAATTTAAAGTAATGATATTATATAAATATAAATAATTTTATTTAAAGGAGAATCTATATGTTGGAAGTTATAAAAAATAGACGTTCAATAAGAACCTATATAGGTAAAAAAGTAGAAGAAAGCAAAGTAACTGAAATACTAAAATCAGCTATGCAAGCACCATCATCAAAAAACGCTCAACCATGGGAATTTATTGTAGTAGATGATAAATACCTCTTAAAAGAACTATCAGAGTCACAGCATAGAGCAAAGCATATAGAATTCGCACCACTATGTATAGTAGTACTTGGAAATAGAGATAGATTCTTGAAGCCTGGTAAATGGATGCAAGATTTAGGTGCTTGTACACAGAATTTATTGTTAGAAGCTACAAATCAAGGATTAGCTGCTTGTTGGATAGGTGTTTTTCCTAAAAATAAAGTAGTAAATAAGGTTAGACAAACTCTAGATTTACCAGCAAAATTAGTACCTTATGCCATAGTATCTATAGGATATAGCGAAGAAAAAAATGAATTTATAGATAGATTTGATAAAGATAAAATACATATAAATATATATAAAGATAGATAATATTTAGTAATATAAATGAAAATACATAGTAAAAAGGGGGCTTTTATGAAGAAAATACTTTCTATGATATTACCAAGCATGATAATACTTGCAATAACTCTATGGGGTCGGGCTGAAAAAAATATATTACTTGGATTATTTTTACTGTTTCCAATCATCTTTGTTATACAAGGGATAATGTATTCAGATTTCAAAAAGGAATTGCTTCTAGGATTCATTTTATCATCTATAGCATTTATAGTACCTGTAAATTTAATGTATAACATGGGAAATTGTATAGATTTATTAATAGTTTATAATATGTTGGGTATTGGAAGTTTCTTAGTTAAAAAGAAAATATCTTCTAGGCATAATTAATCCTTTTCAAATTGATTTTTGCTAATTTTAACAATAATCTTTCATGCATGAATTTCACTTTTATAGATTGTATTTTTTATCTTATCTATAAAATTAATTCTAATATAGTTCAGTTTTTAGTTGACTTCATACAAAAATAGAATATAACTTATATAATAAGTTATATTCTATTTTTATACTAATTTAAAAATAATTTTAATTATAAATCATTTTCAAATTTATAATATCTTTTTTCATCGCATCCAATTACTATTTTTTCTTTAAATTTATAGTTTCTTCATTTCCATTCCAAGATATAATTACTTTATAACTAGATTCTCTATTTGAATAAAGACCTGATCTTTGTATTTTTATTGTCTTTTCTCGGCCTGCTTCTAAAACTTCTCCATTTACAATTACAACTGCATCTTTACCATCTATAAACTCATATGAACAATCGAATTTTTGGTCAAATACTTTTTTACTATCTTTATATTTTATTTCTAATTCTGATCGTTCTTCAGTAGTCACAAACTTAGCTGTCCAATGTTCAGACTCTCCAATAAAAATATTTTCATCATCTGTTTTACTAAATATAAAAAATATAGAGATTGCAAAAACTATAAAAATACCTAAAAAAAGTTTTTTTACCATATCAATCCCTCCTTTAAATAATTACTTGTATTATATCATTAAAATGACTTATTTCTAATATTTTTCTTAATATTCTAAATATTTTCACTTTTTTATTTTATTACAATGAAGTCTATGATATAATTTAAAAAAGGGGTATTTTCCAATAAAAAAGTTATTTTAAACATATTATTAAAATTTTGAAGGTTGTTGATGATTATGAATAAAAAAAATATATTCAATGATATGTTTCTTATTATTTATCCAATTATAATATTAATATCTATGTTTTTTAACTCATTATTACATGAGCAGATAATAAGATTTAATATTAATAAACTTCAAGTTATGGTTTTTATATTAGTTTATTTTTTAATATTTGCATTATTTATATATAAGTTTTTTATAAAAAAAGAGAGTTTTCATATAATATCTTTGATTATAGGCATGTTTTTGATAATAATCATACAAATCCCACAAGTTTTATTAATGATTTCACATAATTTATTCAGTATTGTTTATGGTCAACTTCAATTAGAGATATTTATGTTTGGAACACTTTTAACTTTATATATAGTGATGATTATAATGTATTATAAAAAAAATCATAAAAAAATAAGAGGTTAATACCTCTTGTTTTTTGTTAGATACAAAAACGAACTCTATTACAATTTATATTATATTAAAGTTACAATTATTATAAGTAATCTTGATTTTTTTATGTGAATTTTAAAATTATGTAAAATTGTATCTTCTTATTAATTTTGTGATATAATAAAAGCAAGAAGAACTACAATCTATTTAGCAGTAAAGTGGAGTTCATAATTTTAAAATTAAAACTATTTTTTGCGGAATTTGATTTTTAAATCAAATTCCCAGCCACTCTTTCGCACAGAGTGGCTTTTTACTTTCGCAAATATTTTACTAATTAAGTAAAATATCCAACTAGCAATAATGCCAGCAATTACATTAAGTAAAAATTCATTCATACCAACACCTCCTTTCTTCTGGAGGCTATATCTTTCGTTCGTATGAACTCCACTCTATAGATTATATATTTTATTCTGCTAAAATTTATTATACCATAATTTGGTACCTAACTAACTTCATTTTAATAATGATTAATAAGTTATATATCAATTTTATTTTAATTTATTATATAATTTAATTAATAAATTAAAATATAACTTGTTTAAAAAGTTATTCTATCTTTTTCTTTTTCACATTTATCATAGACTACTTTGAATGCCTTGTATTTTTTCTCATCAGGTTTAATTATTCTTTCAAGAAAAGTAACAGGATTCATATCAAGTATTTGCATTTCTTCTAACTGTTCCTCGGTTAAACTCATTTCTATAAGTTCTACTTCAATTGCATTTTCTTTTGCTTTTAAGTAAGATATTTTATTTCTTAAAATCGAAGAAAATAATTCATAATTTGTTGCAACTATTTTAGAAGAGTTGTCCTTTTTTAAAGCAATTTCTTCTGCTTCTAATAATAGTTTATAATATTTTGGTTCACTAAAATTGTATTCTCCAAATTCTATCTTAAATAGATTTTTCAGTTTATCACTCAGAGAGATTTCTTCTGGTATAAAAAACTCTTTTTTATTTAAGTTTATATTTTTATTTTCAAGCCTTTTTTCAATAACATCTTCTTTATTTTCATATGATGTTTCTATATTTTCCTTTTTCTCTCTTATGGAAAATTCTATTGATTCAACACTTCTACCTTTTCTTATTGGTTTATATTCAACAAATATATCTGACTTCTCATTAATCTGTTCTGTACTCTTTTTTAATACATATTTATCAAGATCATAATATCTTTTGTATTTATCTTGTATTTCTAGAAGTTCTTTAAAGTAATCTAATTTAAAAACTATTCCTTGCCTTGTCCCACTCCATTGTTTTAATAACTCATAAATTCGCATAGCAAAAAAAGTTGTAAAAGAATAAATACTTGCAAAATCTAATTTAGTAAAATTTTCCTCTATTGCTTGTATGTATTTAAATATATGCTCGTCTATTATTAGAGTTATTTCGTTATAATCCAAATCCCCTTTTATAGCGTACCATTGAGTTCTTATAAACTGATCTCCTATAATTACACGAGGTTGATTGTTTTGGATTCCTTCAATTAGATTTTTAAACTCCTGTTTAGTTATATTCTTATCTACTATTCCACTATAGTCTTTGTATATAGTATCGAATTTGAAAGAGATCTCTCTTGAAGAATAATTCCTCTTTTGAATTATTTCAAAAAGCTTATAAACAAATTTCTGTTCAGAAGCAGAAAGAGTATATTTTCCTTGTATAAGATTATTGTGTTTTACAAGACTATTGTAGTCTTTAAATATTTCTTTTTTATCATATTTATTATAAATAACTCTTTTTACATTACCCATATATCTTAATACATGCCTCCTTCTTTAGTTTCTAATAAAACAATAATACATTTTTAGTTACAGCTATATATTAACCTATTTTTCACGAAAAATATATTATTTTTCGTTTTTATTTTCCCAAATGCTCGTTTCTTCATTTTTTGAAATAATTTATTTGAAATTAATTATTAAAAGTTTATCTTAAAATATACCAAAATATTGAAATTTAAAGGTTTTATAAGACTTTTTATTTTTTATATCTACAAAGATTTTATTTTTTATGCTTTTATCTCAAATTAATAAATTCCCAAACACTCGTCATTAAAAACTCCCAAATGCTCGTTGTTAAATTCCCAAACACTCGTCGTTAAATTCCCAAACACTCGTCGTTAAATTCCCAAATACTCGTCGTAAATTCCCAAACACTCGTCGTTAAACTCCCAAATACTCGTCGTAAATTCCCAAATACTCGTCGTTCGACCTCTGTACATAAGTAATTTCAATGCGTCCAAATCGCCTAAAATAATAAAATATAAAATAAATAAAATGTTTTTAAAATAGAATAGAATAGTAAAAGGGAAAACGTGAATACTTTTCTATTCTGTGCTGCTTATAAAAAATATAAATACCTTTCTTTTATAAATTATCAAGTTATATAAATAATATCTAAATTCTTATTACTTATAGAAACATTTTAGATAAAAGATGCATCTCTCGAATAAATTTAAAAGGGCTTTTTAAAGAGTTTAAAAACGTCTGTAACGTTTTTAAATAATAAATACAATAATTTACTTTATGATAAGGACAAACTACCTTAAAATGGCAATAAAATGCAATACATTATATATTGGATAATAATAGAGTTATATCTAATTAGACAACTCAATCTTGTTAATGAAAGGTTAATAATTTAAAAAAAGATGTGTTATTGAAAAATCATAAAATATATAACAATATCTTATCTAAGAGGAACTTAAAAAGGGAGGAAAAGTAATGGATGGTTTTTTTTGGGCATTAATTAAAACATATATAATTCAGATTATCTTGGTTATTTTAGTTTTTTTTATGGCTTTTATACAAAGTAAATTCAAGTTTAAAAATAAGTCTTTAAATTTTATAAAATAACTTATATATAAATTTATTTATAAAATTTAAAGATAATTTATTAATGTTAATAAGTTATTTTAATCTCTAATAAATTAAATATATAAAATAAATGCCCTTAAAATCTATTTATTCAGATTATAGGGCATTTATTTTATATAAAAAATGACTAAATTTAAAAACTAGTATACATAAATTTAGTTATTTTTTCTGAAAGTATTTTAGTAAGTTAATAGCTATAATTACAAATGCAAAACAAATATATACTTTAACTAAAGTTGTTAAAATCGGTTGTATGGAAATATTTTTTATTCCTACAAGCCAGATTAAAAGCAAAAGAATAATTGCCACTATATACATACATCCATTTACAATTTTTAATGTATTCTTTTTCATAAATATCATCTCCTATACCCTAATCTTATATATTTGATTTTAACTAAAATTTTACTATCTCAGACACAAAATTTATTTGATAAAAAAAGTTTAGGGCTATGTTCTATAATTTTTTTAGGACACTTAAAAGAGGGGTTTAAAAAGGCTGATTCCCATACAATATTGAGAATCAGCTTTTAACTGTTTCTTAAGTAACATATTTTTACAACCTTAATAAAAGTGCCATTTTTTTCTTTAAATAATGCTTATTACACAGTATATTGGTAAGTGTATGTTCCAAATCTTTGATTAGTACTTGATACAAAAGACCAATTATATTTATAATTTTGTTTTGATCCTGTTGTTGCACGATAAAGTGTTCTATGCAATGTTCCTCCAATAGCATTACTTGCTAATACACTTAAAGCACCTGAACCCATAGCTGCTATGACACCAGCTGCACCTAGAGTAGCTAGATATACTGCTATTGCACCAGCTACAACAGCAACTGTTGTTCCTTTTGACCAAGAAATTTTATTATGATAAGTGCCTTGAAGTTTCCAATTAAGTTTTGATAAAATATTAGAATTATCAAGTTGAGGATCATTTTCAGAAACTGTTTTAACTTCACCTAATTTTTCATTATCTAAATAAAAAGTTGAATTTTTCTCATTGTATGTCAATATGTTTGACACAGAATTAGTTGTGTCTGTAATTAAAATACTTCTTTGACCCTTACTATCATAATAATATTTGTATGTATAATTTATACCTTCAATATTTATATTTTCTGTTGCGTTTTGTGAATACAGATTACTTTCATTTTCACCAGCAAAAACTTTACTAGGAATTACTGTAACTATCATAGCAAGACAAAGAGATGTTGCAATACACTGTTTTATTACTTTGTGTTTATTAGAGATTGTAGTAATTGTTGATTTAAACATTTCATTAATTAAATTTAATATTTTATTCATTTGTTTTCCCTCCTGTATTATGTTTACATTTTAAATATAATCATCAAATTTTTTATTATTATCTGATTATGTTTTTTCCATTGCATTTATTATTGATAAAAGATGACTATTTCTTTTATTCTTCATGTAAATCCTCCTAACTATAAAAAATTTAAGGTTTTAAAATTAACCTTTACATATATTACAACGTACATAAAATAGATTTCTGGACAGAAATTTTAAAAAATTTATATTTTTAAAACTAAATGTTAAAAATATAGTTTTATAGTACTTAAGTATGATGTAAGTGATGATGAATATACATGTCTAATGATTTTATATGTTTTTCATTAAAAATTATGTGAGCGCGAAAGATGTCTAAATAAGTATTTATAAAATTTCCAATTTTATGCAAATAAGATATGATTTAAAAAGATAATTTAAATAAATGTTAATACAGACAATTAAAAAAAAATAATAAAGATTTTTAAATAATAAAGCTTAAAAAAGAATGGTATAAAAGCTAGGCAATTAAGGACAAGCATCTATTAAATATAACAAAATATATGGGACATACCTAATAAAATTTCTTTAATAGCATGATATTACAGTTTTAGACATTACATATATACTATAATATGATTGAGGTTATCATAAATTAATCAGAGGGGGATTCAAAATGTCAAAAATGATTCAATGTAAATCATGTTCAAAGGAAATAGCATCTAATGCTAAATCATGTCCTAACTGTGGGGCTAAAAACAAAAAACCATTCTACAAAAGAGGTTGGTTTATAGTTATAGTAGTATTTGTTTTATTATATGCTATTGGAACTAGCGGAAGTGGTGGAAATGATGATACTGCTAAAGGTAATGATGATGGAACAAATCAAACAGCTAGTGTAGATAAACCGGCTGAACCTAAAAAAGAAAAATATGAAATAGTTGGTGATATAACATCAGAAACTGATAGTATGGCAACATATATAAAAGGTGTTATCAAAAACAATAGCGGAGAAGATGTTTCGTATGCACAAGTAACATTTACTTTATTTGATAAAGATGGAAATCAATTAGGAACTGCAATGGATAATATAAGTGACCTTAAAAAAGATGGTACTTGGAAATTTAAAGCTATGGGAATGAATACAGATGGAGAAATTGCCTCTTATGAATTATCAGAGATAACTGGTTTCTAGAGGAATGAAAATATAATTAGAGTAAAAATGTTTTACATTTCTCTACTTAAGTAGAAATAATTAAAAGCTATGAACTATAGAAATCAAGATCTATTCTTCATAGCTTTTTATATAATAGAGGTATGAAGGCTTAATGTATAGTATTTTAAATCATATTATAATATTTTTATATTAGCTAAGTGTAAAACGAAGGAGTTTCAAACTACTCTAGTTTTTACCTGAAATATAAATTAAATAAAAAGGATATATAAAATTTATAAAATAACTTATATAATAAGTTTAATGAAAATGTAGACACAAGTTTAAAACTTTATGGCTTAAAACAGAGCAACATAAAACTCCTATATAATTTAGAAGATTATATAGGAGTTTTATATTCATTAAAAATAGAATAAATCTTCAAACTTTTTATCTAGAGCAATACACAAAATAAGTGCTAATTTTGCAGTCGGATTAAACTGACCTGTCTCTATTGAACTTATGGTATTTCTTGATACCCCAACTATTTCAGCTAATTGAGTTTGTGATAACTTTTTCTCTGCTCTTGCTGCTTTTAAGTGATTTTTTAAGATTAGTTCATCATTCATATATTTACCTCAATGATGCTGAAACAAAATTAATTAATGAAAGAATTGTTAAAATCGAAGAAGCAACAGCCAAAATTAAGTTCCCTTTATCACGTGTAAATTGGTATTTTACAGTATTTTCAGCAGCCCCAAATGTCCAAACTAAAGCAAATACTGCATCATTTTCTTGGCCAGTGAAAAAGCCAAATATTAAGATGAAAAAAGATACACCAGCGAAAATTGAATAACCTATTTTTCGCCATTTATTTTCAATATATTCGAGCCATTCATCATTATTTGATTGACGGCTTTTTTTTAGAATTTCATCTTTATCCATATAAAGCACCTCCGTTTTGAATGCAAAGTTTACTTGGTATCTTTATTATATCATGCCAAGTTTTGTTGTCAATAATTTTGAAAAGAAAACTTGGCAAAAATATGCTATAATGAATGTATAATATGTAATGTGCAACATTAAAAAATAGTTAAAATGGTTGAAAATACAGATTCTGATTTGGGATTTTATATTAACTAAGTGAAATGTAAATAAGATAATAATAGGAGTGATTTTCAATGCTGATAAATTATTACGATAGAGGTTATTTTAAACAAATATATATTACAAGTATTCTTGTAATAATATTTTCGATAATATGTGCATTCAAGGTAACTTTTTTATTCTTATTACTTGCAGGTTTTTATCTTGAACAAACATATAAATTTTTAATAAAGTATAAAAATAAACTTTATATTTCAATTACTGATGATGATATTTTAATTGATAACAGGTATATTTTCAGAGGTAAAAATACTAAAAATCATATCAACCTTAAAGATATAGTAAGTGTAAATAAACAAGATAATATTATCGAAATTTTTACTAACGAAAACTCTTATTGTATATATCTAAAAGCTTTAAGCATTGAAAGTGAAGAATATCTAATAAGTAGACTAAAATCATTTTTTTGATTGTATATATTTTATAAGTAGAAAACAGAGTAGTTAAAACTACTCTGTTTTTGCAATTAAAATTTAAAAATGCATTATAGCTAAAGTGTATATATACGTTATAAAATAACTTATAAATAAAATTATTGATAATGTTTTAAAAAGTTGTTTTCTATATCTAATTTAATTATCAAACTGAGATTCTTATTAGATAAATTATGTTATAATAAATGTATAAATATGCAGTGTTCGATATTTTGAAAATAAAAACTGTAATGCTTGTAAACACTGCGTTACAAGGTGTTTTTGGAAAATATCAAAAAGCACTACTTGTGGCTCACTGCAAATTTATATATTTTCTATATCTTAAAGTATTGAAAATGCTCAATTTATTTTGGCCTTTTATATTAACTAAGTGGTATGTAAAGTTTGTACCTAGGTGTTAGTATAGCTTTTTGACACCATCTTTTATATTAACTAAGTGGTATGTAAAGAATTGTGATGGAGAACAACTTCAGAGTGTTATAAAAACTTTTATATTAACTAAGTGGTATGTAAAGAGGATATAATTTTTTATCATCAATAAATTCCTTTTATCGTTTTATATTAACTAAGTGGAAAACAGAGTGGTTTTAAACTACTCTGTTTTTATATAAAGTAAAAATAGAAATATAAATTAAGAAAGAAGTGTACATATAATTTATAAAATAAATTAAATAATAACTTTTATAAAATGTATATATAAATTTAAATAATTTTGGTTCTCTATACTCAGTTTATTTAATAAACGAAAATTTTTATTAGATAAATTATGTTATAATAAATATATAAATATGCAGTGTGCAATATTTTAAAAATAAACACTGTAATGCTTGTAAATACTGAGTTACAAGGCGCTTTTGGAAAATATCAAAAAACACTACCTTGCGCTCACTGCAAATTTTAATATTTTCTATATCTTAAAGTATTGAAAATGCCCAATTTATTTCGGAGTTTTATATTAACTAAGTGGTATGTAAATAGTTCATCACGTAATATTTTCAAAGTGGTTTTTTCTGTTTTATATTAACTAAGTGGCAAGCAGAGTAATTTTTAATTGCTCTGTTTTTTATTTACAAATTTAAGATAATAATTTTATATGGTAAAAATTGGAAGTTGATTATTGTTAAAATGGGTACTATACTTGTAGTATAAAAGAGATATATATCGAAATAATACATACAAAACTATGTACATAAAATACTTTTAAAATAATAACAATTTGATTTTAAACTTATTTTATGACATGACATAAATCAAAAAAATATGAATTATATTAGTTTAAATATTGAAGAAAGGAGTAGTCTGTTATTTTTCAGAAATAGCGAAGTTTTAGAGGAATAAATCAGAATATTTTGAAAATAAGGGGGGATAATATGAAAAATATAAAAGAGGAAGTTAAAAAACTTGAAAAAATTTTAAAAGAAAATCCTAAACTGTTTGGGTACATAGAAGGTAGGCTAGATGAAAAAATAGAGTTTATAGGAAAAATTATAAGAAAAGAGACATAAGCTCTTTTCTTATAATTTTTCATTTTGAATTTTTAAATAAGCATTATCAATTATTTTTTCTATTGCTTCCCTATCTTCCTCTTGTAGTGCAAGCATCTTTCTTAGCATTACTTTTATTTCTTCACTTGTTTCTAAATCTTCTGTAAGATCTATAAACATATTTCCCTTGCCTTCTAGGAGCCATTTTTCATTTACATCAAATTCTCTACAAATATCATTTATAGTTCTTTGCGTAATTTTCCTATGTCCCGTTTCATATGAAGAGATTTGAGAAAGTGATAATCCTAATCTTTTACCAAAATTCTTTTGTGTTAACTTCTTGGCTATTCTTATATCTTTTAATCTTTGTTGTATTTCTTCATTTCCTAAATTTTGTTCTTTCATGAAATCACCTCCCTGCCAGTACAATTATAGCATATAAAATTACGCAAAGCAACGATTGAAAGACACCAAACTACGCAATACAAAATTAAGGCGCAAAGCGTGTTGACAAACTATGCAATGCGTATTAAAATAAAAATATAGAAAGGGGGGCATTGGTATGAATCAAGAAAGAATGAAAGAATTATTTTTAAAGCTTGAATGTATACAAGAAGTAGAGCCTCGAGAATTTGGATATATAAATGGAAGAATTGATGCAGGCTTTGAAATTCTCAAAAAGGAAATAGCAAAAATATCTAAAACTAAAAGTTTAAATGATGAAAAGGGGGCATAAAATTTGAATTTTAAAAAATGTAAAATAGGCGAATCAATACAACTAAAATCTAAGAGATTTAATTTTGAAAAAGATTGTATAGTAACATCTATTATAGGTAATGAAATAAATTTAACTTATTACGATAATGAATGTAAAGAAATAGTAAATAAAGTATTGACATTAGAAGATATAAAATATAACGATTATGAACTTGTATCATTACACTGAAAAATTTTTATTAGAAGTGAGGAGATGAAATGGAGCTTTTGAAAGATGCAAGAAAGAAAGAATGGTTTTGGCTGGAGAATGCATTAGTTGATAGGGAGGATCTAAGTGTTTACGAAAAAATGATTTATATAATATTAGCTAGATATTCCAACGAAGAAAGTTTTTGTTTTCCTAGCCACAAAACTATTTCTAAAAAATGCGGATGCAGTGAAAGTCAAGTTAAGAAAGTTATAAAAAACTTAGAAGATAAACAACTTATAAAAAAAGAAAATAGGAGTAAATTAAATTCAAAGGAAAAAGATAGCAATATCTATTTCGTATTAACTTCAAAAGAATGCAAGTTACGTGGTAACCCACCCCTAGGTCATGATGTGACCTACCCTAGGTCACGTGGTAACCCACCCCTGGGTCATGATGTGACTAGTAAAAAGACTTATATTAAAAAGACTTATATAAAAAGTAATATATATAGTCCTACAGAGCAAGAAGAAAAGGGAAATGATAAAGAGATACATAAAAGAATTATTGATTACTTAAATAAAAAAGCAGATAAATCTTTTAAGAGTACAACCAAAAAAACTATATCCTTAATTAACTCGAGACTCACAGAAGGATTCGTTGAAGAAGATTTTTACAAAGTAATAGATAACAAAGTGCATGCATGGTTAGAAGATGCTAAAATGAGCGTCTATTTACGTCCTGAGACGTTATTTGGCAACAAGTTTGAATCTTACTTAAATGAGCAAACTAAAATGGATAAAAATGGAAATGAGAAGGTTAAAAGAGATAAAGAAGTGAGTAAAAATAGATTTGCTAATTTTGAACAGACATTTACTCAATATAGTAATAAAGAGTTAGATGAAATTATTAAGAAGAGTCAAAAAGTAAAGTTTGAAAAATAAGTGTAGAAAATAGGAAATTTTATAAAGTAATAAATTTGAACAAAATTCAATATTGAAGAATATAAAAATTCAATATTGAAAAAAATCATTTTTCAATATTGAAAATCGGATTTTGAAAAAGTATTGAATTTCAATACTAAAAAAAGTCTAAAAATATAGTATTTGCAAGGCTTATATAAATTAATTTCCTAACAGTGTACACACAGATTTAGATATGCTAGCAAAAAAACTTAAAAGTAGTGCAAGGATAAAAAGGCTATATAAATTTATAAAAAGTTTTAAAAGTGTTATTAAATTATAGCCAAAGTTTATTAATTAATTTCCTCGTAGAAAAAATAACTTTTAATAGAAAGAGGTACAAAAATGAAATTAGAAAATATGTCAAAAGAACAAAAAATAGCTATCATTCCTGTAGATGAGGCGATAGAAAAAACTAAAGAATATGAAAAAGATATAAACAAATACTTAAGAGAAATAAAAAACTGTAAAGAAATAAAAGTAAAAATTATAAGAAAAAACGGAAGCAAAATAGATGTTACATTTGTAAATAAATATATGAAACAGTGGTTGGATGAAGAAATTGAGATTTTAATTAATGTCATGAAAAATGAGGTTGTTCAGTTAAAAAAAGAATTGCTTAAAATGAGAGAAGCAGGTGAGAAAAATGAACAGAATTAGTATCACACAAGCGCTAGCAAAGTTTGATAGTTTGCTAGATAAATACGATAATTTTCCTGATTATGTGTATACGCTTGAGTATAGAAGTAAATTTTATGAGTGGATAAAACATCTTGAAAGAAAAAATGAACTAAAAAAATTCAGGATAGTTAATGCTGTAATCTTTGAACTGAATGGAGAAGAAGCACCGTTTTGGAATTAAAAATACATTGATAAAGGAGAGTATATGTTATTTAATATTGTAATTTTAATATTATGCTTTGATGCAGTTTTCAGCATTAGAAACAACATTAGATTAAGAAAAAGTATTAAGTTAATAGAGCAAGATATAAAAGAGATTGATAACTTTAAAAACAGTTTATACAAAAGTACTAATTCATCATTAGATATTGCAGTCAAAATAAATAGAGCTTTTAATGATGCAATTAAAACAGTAGAAAAGACTAAAGAAATAGAAAGTGAATGTCAAAAGATATATGAGCAATTAAAAAAAGATATACAAAAAGGGGTATAGTTCATGAAGAAAATATCACATATGAACATATTAGAAAAAACAGAATTCATTAATAAAATAGCATCAGAAATAAAATCTGAATGTACATCAATGAGTAGATATGATTCATTGTTGAAAGCAACAGAAGTTGTAAAAGAAATGGAAAAAAGAGAAGAATATATATCTTAAAGAGGAGAATTGAAAAATGGTTAATAGAGAAAAAGAATACATAGTAAAATTCAGAACAAAAGGTACTAAGGTTAGAGGTAAACAGTGTGAAATAGCATTTTCAACTATGGATAATGCAGAACATTTTTATGAGCATCTTTTAGACTTGAAAGAGAATTATGATATTGAGATTTCAACTAGAATAGTAACTGATAATAGAATCATTAGAATAACTAGAAAAACAGTTTAGGGGGAAATCTCTTGAAAAAAGTAAAAGTAATTGGTGGTAGGGAAAATGAATGTCCAGTATGCGGTGGAAGTGTATTTAAACTTAAAACAACCATAGGAATAGTTTGGCAATGCAAAGACTGTGGTTGTATGTATCAAGACTTTGAATGTAAGAAAAATTAAAGGAGGAATTTAAGATGGAAGAAAATATGAAAAGCCTTATTGAACATAGTGAAAATATAAAGAATTTGAAGGAAAGCATGGAAAGTACAATAGATGAGTTAATTAATCTAAATGTTGGTAGTAGTGGAATTGATGTATATAGAAAAATTATGCAAGAAGAAATACATAAAGAAACTATAAATGTATGTAAAGATAGTAAAGAAATAATTATTATCAAGAAAAGAGAAGAAGAACAAATGCTAAAGGATATAGAAAAAAATGAAAGTAAAATTGAAGATTTTTTAAGAAAATAGGCTTTGGTAATAAGTAAAATTCAAAAAAGAAAGAGGAGCATTACTTCACGCTCCCATTTGTCAAAACTCTAAAACTGTCATCACAAAATCATTATAACATAAATGGGAGTGTGAAGTAACATTGGCCAATAAAAAAGATACTTTATTCAGTAGTGCTGAAGGTAAATTATATAGTTATAAAAAAGCAAAAGCAGAAATAGAGAAAATATGTATTGATATAGAAATAATAAAGAATGACTATAGAGGATGCAGTGGTATTGAGGTTAGAGAGAAATCAAGTAGAATATATAACACTAAAAGTATAGTTGAGATAGAAGTTGAAGAGAAAGAAAGGAAAATGTTATTAAAAGAAAAAGAGAAAAGACATAAGGAATTGTTAGTTGAAAAAATAGATAATGCAATGAAAATATTAAGTGAAGAAGAAAAGAAAATAGTCCAATATAAGTATTTTTCAAATAATAGGACATCTTGGGAATATGTTGGTAGAATGATTGGATTTTCAACAAGTAAGTGTAAACAGATGAGAATAGAGATTATAGAAAAGATAAAAAATCTTCTTTAAGAATTAATAAAATGCCATAAGAAAATCGTTGAAAAAATATGATTTTCTTATGCATAATTTATAATTTATGTGTCAAGAGGTTTGAACTTGTTTTATCTTGTATCAGTTAATACCTAACTCTTATACAATATGAATTTTTTTAAAATTATGTCTAATTTAGTGTATAAATAACTAAATTAGATACATAATAATTGTGTAAAGAATTCCAATTTAGTATTTCTCAAAAATAAAAAAATATTACTGGAAATTTTAATTTCCAGTAATATAAATTATAAAAAATCTTATTTACACAAATCTATAGACATTCTAAATAAAATTATTTACTTATGATATTCATAAACTAATATTTCTCTATTATCAGGAGTTACAGCATATATCTTCATTGGTTGATATGTTAATATTTTTGCCAAATCTGTATCATAAGTTTTAAAGTTCACATAGTTAGTTTTAGGCTGATTTTTATCTCCTCCATAATTACGAAGTTCTTTATCTCTAGTACCAATATCTTTATATACTCCATTTTCAAGAGTTGCATATACATGATATTTATTAATATAATTAAGTACATCTTTATTAGTATCAGTAAGCTTGAAATAGTATCCATTATAATAAGATTGTCCAGTACTCGTATTCCACTCAAAATCTGCATAATATGTTTTATGTGCGTCTATTATTTCTTGATCAGTTGGAACTTTAACTTCTTGTTCTTTAAGTATTTCAGGTGTACTATTTAATTCTGTAATAGATAAATTATCTAAGAATGTTGTGCCACTACCATTTAATGTTATTTCTACATCAGAAGAATCTTTTCCAGTTGTTTCAAATTCATAACTAAATTTTGTGTAATTTTTTTCTGGTACTAAATAATCTGTCTTTTGTTCCTTCGCTTTTACATTTACACTTATTGAATTAGAGGCTGAAGGGTCTTTTGAGTATCCACTAAAAACATAACGTTTATAAGGCTTTAATTTAGACATAGGTATTGTAATCTTTGTTTGTCCATTTAATTTATTAGCTGCACCTTGTAAACCATCTTGATTTGTATTATTAACATTACTCCATGCACTAGGATAAGTATTATAACCATCAAAATCATTAAAATATGAAGGTGTCTTTATAAGTATATTCATGCCTCTTTCAAGTTTAATATTGTATATTTTTTTATCATCTAGAGTTTTTAATCTCTCTTTAATTGTGTCAGCTGTATAATCATCAAATACAAGTTCAATACAGCTTTCATCTATTGGTGTTCCTTTAAAATACAATAAGCCATCTTTTTTAGTAGCACCAAAAGCTTTTTCAATTGCCTCTCCAATTGTTAATTGTGGAGTTTTATCTTCGGGGTCATATGAATCTTTAGCAGCCACACGTCTTTCATAAGTTCCATCTCCTGTATCTAGTATAAGAGATGCAGAAATACTATCAACTTGACTTATATAATCTGACCAGTTGTTTCCTTCTGTTACAATTTGTCCATGACTATTCTTTGTACCAAAATTTCCACTAACTTGTGTTGTTTCCAATTTAATATTTTTCCCAGCATCTAATTTTTTCATCTGTTCATAATTTAATGGTATTAATTTAGAACTAAATTGATCCATTGTATTAAGTGCTAGAGGAGATACACCTTTTTTAGGATAAGTATCTCCAGGAGATAAGTTATTACCAATTTGATTTTCTTGTGCTTTAATAGTTGATAATGTATCTCCATCCAATACTAAGTTTGTTGTTGGTGTAACTTTATACATAGGTGCAGTACCTGTATTATAATATCTAACATTTGCATTTATATACGCTGACTCACTTTTACTTATTTGTAATCCAGTATTCCAAGATTCACCATTACTATCCTGTACAGCAGTTGAATTGTCTGTTGTATGAGAATAATTTGCTGTTACACTACCTGTAAATCCATTTTGATATCCAGCAGTGACAGACATACCAACTGTATTTGCATCAGTTTTACTGTTTGTAGTAGATCTAGAAACTGATTTTCCTTGATCTGTAGAAACATGATCATTTGTAGATAATATTAATTTTTCCATACCTACACCTACAATTGGATATGCCGCAACTAATGGGTCTCTTGCTTCTTTACTTATAGCTCTATCAAATGTACCAGAGGCTTTTTCATAATCTGTATATGGGTCTCCAGCAGTATTTGGTTCCAAATAGTTTGAGACATATTTTTTATATCCTTGCTCTGCAAAACTGTCTTCCCATTTTACTGCAATTAAATCTTTAATAGTATATCCATTTCTCTCATATGCATCTGGTATATTATCGTTATCTGTATCTAAGTCCTCATCTTCCCAATCAGACATTAGATTTGGGTCAAAGAAATTATTATTTGGGATAAATGGATCATTTTTTTCTATTTTAGAGTAATCTCTCAAGAATAAATTTTCTTCTGGTATAACTACTTTGTTACCATTTGATTCCCAATAAAGTTTAGGTGATGATAAGTTGTCTATTGAACCTAAATTTTTATCTTGTAATTCTATTCTAACTTTGTATTCTTGACCTTTTTTCATGTTGACTTTAAGTTTACTTGCCACATCACCTTTTGCATTTACTTGCATTAACACATCATCTCTGTTAGTTGATAATGTATATTCACCATCTTCTGAAGGAATTATTCTTCCTAACCAACGTACAGATTTTACATCTGATTTGTCTTTATCCAAAAGCTTGTCTACTTTCTTTTCTTCAAACTTTAAATTACCATTTTTTATTGGAGCCATTAATTCTAGGTCTTTAAAGTGCTCATCTGCGAAATAATACCCCATTAGTCCATTACTTGGAACCATATCTTCACTTGCTATTTTTCTTTTTTGAGTTGTATGATTATTTGTAGTAGTCTGTGCATATACAGGATATGCCAAAGCCTGACTAACTATAGCTGTAAGTGTTAAAAAACTTAATAATTTTTTATTTCTCATTTGTATTTTCAATATTTTTCCCCCTCTAATTTAATATTAAAATAATTTTTTATATAAATGAATTAAAGTATTACTGTCCCATCAATTATTATTTTTGTTCTAGTTCCTTCTTTAAGGGTACTAACATTATCAATTCTATATTTAGATCCCTTATTTAAAATAAATTCATATTCACTCGGAAAACCACCACCAGTTAGGCCTGATACATAAGCACCTTCAACACCTTTAGGTAATTTTAAACGTATTATAATTAATCTAGAAGTAAACATAAGTTCATTTTTACTACTTATACTAGTACTAATAAAATTTTCATATTTTTGAATTTTTCCTGACCATTTATCTTTAAATGCTTCAACATTTTCAGTTTTACTGAAATCACTTTCTGGAGAACCAATTGTCATACCAAATTCAGCAACACCTACTCTTCGATATACTGTTAAATTAGTTGGCAAAGGATAGCGTTTCATTATATTGTCAAGTATTTCAATTTTAGCATCTAGCTCTGGATTAGGGTTATTTACTGGTCCATTTGCTATTAAATAAGGATTAATTGATTGATATCCTCTACTCATATAATCATTTAATGTAGCTTTATCAGTATCACTTAAACTCTTGCCTAATTCTGAATAAGCATTCATACCCCATTCATTACCTTCGAATCCTCTATCTTTAAAATCAAGACTATTTACTAAAGATGCTTCAACTTTTATATATTGTTTTCCACTTATAACTACACGAACTGTTTTATCAACTTTTATACTATAACCTTGTTCTATTAGAGTGCTTACGGATTCACCATTTTGATATGGTAATATTCCAGTACCTTTAGGCAATTTTAGATGTACAAACAATGGTGTAGGTTTATTATCTGATTTATCTGGTTCAGATAGAGAAATATCTTTAAATCCATCTTGTGAAAATAATCTATCTTGAACTGTAGTTTTAAATTCATTAAATTTTTCTAAACTTATTTCATTCTGTGAATTTCCTCTGAGCTCTCCCTTAAAAGCAAATTTATCAGTAGATTCAAAATAGTAAACATACATAGGTTTATCTATCTTATTTTTAGATATTGCACTTTTAAGATCTTCATATTTTTTTTCTAATGGATTATTTGATATCGCGTCAGCTGTAAAATAATTTCTTTCTTTAGAATATTTACTTATCTCTACTGGATCTTTTTTATATTCTGAAAGAGCTTCTTTTTCTGGTTTTGCAAGTGCTTTTTCTACTCTTTCAGCTTCAGACCTTTCCCATTCTTTAGCCTTTTCTTTATCTTTAAGAAAATCTTCTGGTCTTTCTATTCCTGCTTTATAACTATTAGTACTTATTTTCTGTTTAGAATATCCAGATAAATTTTCAGCATAAGTTCCTTCGCTAAATAAGATGCTTGTTAAAATAAGACATAATACCAAGACTCTAGAAATATAATTTCTAATCTTTTTCATTTAAAATACCTCCCTCACATTACTTTAAATATTTAGTAATTTAATTATACAATCTAAATACAAAAATATTAGCTAGATTTCAAAATCAATATTTTTTTATTCTTTAAATGGTTTATACAATATAAAAAACAATTTAAGATATAAAAAAAAGAATTTTTATGTTTTAAAAATAAGTGTTTAGGAAATATAATAACAGTTTGTGTAAAATAACATATTATTAAAAACTATAAAAAAGATGTAAAATAGTGCATTATTTTACATCTTTTTTATAGTTTTTAAACTAATATTTTTTTATTTTAAACTCTTTTTTTACAACTTGTAAGGTTTTATCAGATATAGGACATTTATCTCCATTACTCATTTTTACATATTTTTCTTTTACATTCATAGAAAGTATATGTTCTTTATTGATTATAAAGGATTTATGTATACGAAATAGGCGTTGGTCTAAATCTACTATAGATTTTAAGCTTCTGTATAATTCTATTTCATGTTCTCTAGTTACCAATTTTATTTTATGAGGTATAGTACATGTTTCAAAGTAAATTATATTACTAAATGGAATTCTCAAAAGTTCAAAATCTTTATATACATTAAAAAAATTTTCTTGATAATCTATTTTTCTAAGATATCTTTTGTGTGTAATTTGAATACAATCTTTCATTCTTTTTTCAATAATATCTGTGTCGTATTTTGATATAAAATCCATAACTTCCAACTTATAATCGAAAATACTGAGGGCTATTTCTACATGATTTGAAAAAAATACAATAGGACTTATATAATCAATTTCTCTAATTTTATATGCTAACCATAATCCGTCACATATTTTATTATTAAAAGTATATTTAAAATTAATTCCAATTAAAAAAAGCCTTACTTTATTTTTCAAAGTGATATCTTTAAGTAATGAATCTGCATTATGATATAATTTCACAAAATCATTGTCAAATCTCTCTTTAATTAATATGTTGTTTATTTTATTGCATAATTCCATTGCAAAACTAGCATCATTATCAAACAATAATATATCCATTTTGACTCCTCCTCCATATAGTAAAAATGAAAATTACAAGTAATAAAGAAAAAAATTATTATACTTATATAATATAACTTTGAACATACTACATCAATAAAATATTTTACTTTTATAAAATATTTTACTTTTATAAAATATATTTTAAATATTTATTTTTAAATTTTTGAATTATTTATTAAGATTTATTATGTTTAAAGCTAAAATTAATTTGATAATTATAAAATTAACAATCAAAAATAGTGTAAAAACTAATACTTTTTGTTAATATTAATAGATAAAGATAATCTAAGGTGGTGATTAAACTGACAATAGAAGAATACAAAAACAAATACTCTACTGGAAATAAAATTGTACTTCCTCTAAATAGTTTTGATAACAAAGAACTATACTATCATGAAACTGAGAATATATTAAATTTAATAAATGAAACAAATAAATTAACATCAAGTAAGATATTTAAAGTAATAGAAGATAAAAATGACTTGGCACTGGAGTCTTATTATTCTAGTGTAATAGAAGGTGCTTTTTCAACTAGAAAGATTGCAAAATCTATAATTAGAGGAAAGATGAAACCTAGTAATAAAAGTGAGTATATGATTTATAATAATCATAGAGCCTTAGAATATGGATTAGATAACCTAGATAAATTGTATAGTCATAAATTCATATATGACTTACATCATATATTGGGTGAAAACTGCTTAGATTCAGAAGAGTACGAGTATAGAGCTGAAAAAGTATATGTATGTGATTCAAAAGGTAAGATTATACATACAGGGCTTGATTCTTTGAAGATATATGACTTTATGGGTAAATTAATAGAGTTTATGGAAAATAGCAAAGTCAGTGACTTAATTAAGAGTGCTATAATTCATTTCTACTTTGTATATGTTCATCCTTTTAGTGATGGTAATGGAAGAACATCTAGAGCCTTATCATATCTATATTTGATTGATAAAGGATATGATACTTTTAAAGAGTTTTCAATATCATATATGATATCTAAAAACAGAACTAAGTATTATAAGGCTATACTTGATGTAGAGAATAAGGGATATAATTTAACTGTATTTATAGAGTTCATGTTAAAGTCCATAATACAATCTATAAATGAAATGAGAGACATGCATGATAGGAAGTCTTTAGAGAGTGTGTTGAAAGAAGAGTTATTTGAAAATGATATAACTCTATCAGCAACAGAAGAACATATATTAAAATATATCTGTAGTAAAGATAACTATTCTATGACATTAGAGAACTATATTAAAAAGAATAAAAGTAGGTACTTAAAGGCTGGAATAAAGGAAATCGAATTAGTTGACCAGTTAATGGAAGTGTTTAATAATCTTGAAGAGATAGAGATTTTATCTAGAGAAAAGGATGTATATAAAGTTAATGATAAGTACTTGAAGATGCTTGATATAGACTAATTTAGATAATCTAGAGAGGGAATATATGAATAATAAGAAAAAGGCATTTTTGATTTCTGGAGCTATAAATGTAATTTTATTAATCATTGTTTTTGCATTGTTTAGTTATAATATTATAGAAAATAGTACAAGAAATATGATAATAACTGTGATTCTAATTTTTATTTTTGAAATTATAAAAATAAAAATTCTAGAGAAATATTATAACCTATAAACAAGAAATATCTTTCCTAAGAGCATATTGTAAAGTATGCTCTTAATTTAGTTATATAGATTTAAATGTAAATAATGTCTTTTTTGTAGACGATTTATGTACGATTTATGACCGATTTGTGTACGATTTGTGTCTTTTAATCATGATAATATTATATTATGAAAAAATATATTAAATAAAAAATGGCTTGGAATTTATATTCTAAGTCTTTTTTTATACAAAAATTCAATTATTAGATTAGGAGGTAGTAGTATGTTGAAAGTTTTGCAAGAGAAAAATATAAGGATGATATGGTCAAAAGATGGTAGTGAGGTTTGGTTTAATGCAAATGATGTAGGAGATGAATTAGGTATAGCAAATATTCGTGATACATTAAGAAATATAGATAGAGAATATAAAAAGAAATTTAATGAGTCTACTGTCGGAGATTCCGACACTAGAAATTTTAAAAGTAAATTGCCAAACTTTGGTACTATCTTCATTACAGAAGAAGCAGTATATAATATGTCATTTAGAAGTAATAAACCAGAGGCAAAACTATTTACAAAGTGGGTTTCTAAAACTCTTAAACAAATTAGAATACATGGTTATTACATTGCTACAGAAAAAGACCAAGAATGGATAAACATAAGAACAGAAGGCAAAAAAGTAAGAAAAGACTTCACAGATGAAATACAAGAGTTTGTTTATTATGCTATTAGTCAAGGTAGTAATAAGCCTCAAATGTATTATAAACATTTTACTGAACTTGTAAGAAAAAAACTAGGAATCCCAAAAGATGTAAAAAGAGATGAATTAAATCAAAGTGAATTGTTTGATATACAAGCACTGGAAAGAGTTATATCTATGAAGTTACCTAAGTTAATAGATAAAGATATGAACTATAAAGAGATATATAGGAAAATTAAAGAATTAATAGATATAATTTAATGCTATCTAAATAGATGGTATTTTTTTATGCAATAAAACAAGTATTTTTAAAAGAGGTGTTTGAAATTAAACGAGATATAACAGATGAAATTTTAAGTGCTGCATATATACCAGACAATCTAAAGTATTATGACAATGTAATGAGAGAAACTCCTGGTATGTATGGAAGGGAATGTTCTTTAGATTTTATAAAGAAAAAACAAGAAAAACTTCTGAAACTAAAAAAGAAGATTAAAAGTAACTATCATTCTAAGATTGATAAATTAGATTTGTATTTAAAAGTTTTAGAAGAAAGTATAATTGATGAATCTGATCATGTTGAATTAGTTACGTTTAAGTTATATTTACAGTTAGAAAATGTAGTGAAAGTAACTAGAACTGTAAATGACTTAGGATTTAGAATAAAGACCAGTACTTATTCTAAAGAGAGAAGATACACTACAAATGATATAACCTCTATAATTACAGATTCTTTTGCTAATGTAGATGAAGATTTAAAAATGTTAGTTCAAGAGAGACAAAGAAAAAATTACTATGGGAATAAGGAGTGTTTTTAATGAATGGAAGCACATAAAGGACAAAAAGTTAATCCTATAAAAGATATTGAAGATGTCTTTAGGCTTTTAAATTTTTTAGAGGAATGGAATGAAAGAAATTACTTGTTAGCTCTATTTGGAATGTGTACTGGACTTAGAATAGGGGATATATTAGCACTTAAAGTTGCAGATGTAACAGATGTAAAATTAGATAAAAAAGGGAAGAAGATAAGAGTATCTAAGGATTGGATTAGAGTTATAGAGGAAAAAAGGGATTATGATAGAGAAGTTTTCTTATCTGATGTAATAAAGAGTGCTATAGAAAACTATACTCAAGATAAACCTGGAGAGGAGTTCTTATTTAAAAGTGGTAAGAGAAAGAAGTTTAATAGACCTATTCAAACAAGGCAAGCAGGAAGAATAATAAAAGGAGCAGCAAAAAAGGTAGGAATAAAAGAAAATGTTGCAACACACTCTTTAAGAAAGACATTTGCAAGACATATTTATGATGAAGAAGAAAATAAGACTTATGCTTTAGAACTTATAAGAAAAATATTAGGTCATAAGACTATAGAAATGACAAGGAAATATATTGGAATAGATAAAGAAGAAGAAGTTAAAGCGATAACTAAATTTACTAATAAATTGAAGAAGAGGAAAAGAGTTTAGAAATATCCTATATTATATCTAATATTTAGGATGTTACGTTTTTCAACAATAGGACATTATATAAATTTAAATAGCCTTAATGATAGAATTTGCAAAGAACAGGATAGTTTTATTAATAAGTCTGAAAAACACTATTAAAGGACATTTATACGAGGAATTTAAGATAATGTATAAACATAAAAAATGAAGCAAAGGAGTGATTGTTTGAATGACAAAGATGTTGAAATAGTTAATGATAGCTATAAGAGGTTAAGAGAATTATCAGAAGATGAGTCTAATGCAGTATATCTATTGATTTCAGGGCTGACAGTAACAGAGGTTGCTAAAGCAATTGGTGTTACTAGGCAAACTATTTATAACTGGATGAACAGAGAGCATATTAGGAAAGAAATTGACAGACGTAAACAAGAGCTAACAAACCAAGGAAACTTATTGATATTAAAGGATTTAGAAACTTATATCAATAACATCAAGGAATTAGCTAGTGATAAGAGTGATAAGAGGGTTATGCTAGCAGCTAATCAGTATCTTATAAATCGTATCTATGGTACTCCTACAAATACAATTATACAAGCAGAAGATGATAGTGGTGGTATGGGTATGGATACAACAGAAATAGAAGCAGCCATAGCTAAGATAAGAATAAGAACAAAAAAGTAATACTTAATACTCATTAATTTTAATTAAAAAAACTACCATTTTATAGATATTTGATGTAAAAATAAAGCATGGTGTAAATTTACATTGTAAAATATCTATTTTGATGTAAAAATAAAATTAAAAACGTAATTAATTTACAAAAAGAAGGATAAGTCTTTGACTCTAATTTTACATTTATGCTATAATATTATTTATAGAGTAAACATAGGTGGAGGGATCAAAGATGGTAGTAGGTTATATGAGAGTTTCAACAGCAGAACAAAATGAAGATAGACAATTAGTTACAATGAAAAAGCATAATGTAGAAAAAAAATATCAGGAGAAAATAAGTGCCAAAGATACTAAAAGATCACAACTAAATGCAATGTTAGATTTTGTAAGAGAAGGAGATACAATAATTGTACATGATTTTAGTAGACTTGCTAGAAGTACTAAAGACCTATTAGAAATAGTTGAGCTCTTAGAAAAGAAACATGTAAAGTTAATTAGTGATAAAGAAAATTTAGATACAAGTACACCTACAGGAAAACTTATGCTTACAATGCTTGGTGCAATATATGAATTTGAGAGAACAAACATGCTAGAAAGACAAAGAGAAGGTATTGCTATAGCTAAAGAACAGGGTAAATACAAAGGACGTAAAGAAGTTAAGATAGAGAACTTTGGTAGTTATTATGATAGATATAAAACTAGAGAACTTAATAAGACTCAATTGGCTAAAGAATTGGGAGTAAGTAGACCAACATTAGATAGATTAATAAAGAGCCATGAGAGTAACTAAGAAGAGCAATATATATGCTTAAGTTAATTTTAGTGGGGCAAATTCATAGAATTATGCCCTTTAATTATGTCTGAAATAATTATAAATAACTGTTTTTAAGTATAGGGGGGTATCCTTCTATTTTGAAAAAAGTATTTTTTATGGAAAATGAGTTCTGGAAATTTTCTAGCAAAATTTAAAAACCAGAGATACATCTTGAAGAAGGTGATTTTATTATAGAGAAAATTATATTGTTCATTTTATTAATTATATTATTAACTGAACCTAACAAGAAAATAGAAGAGATAAAAGGATGTAAATACGAGTGGATAATTTAGAAAGAAATATACAACTTATATTTAGTTATCTAGCAAAGACTTTTATAAGAAATGGAGTAGCAATAAAAGATGCTGAAAATGAAACAAATGTACTTATAAAGTCTAATGCAAATAATCTTTTTGGTGTTAATGGTCTTGCCTATCAACTTGGGAAAATAAATTTAGAATTTTTCTGTATGTATTTTATGCAAGATACCTATCTACCAAAGGAAGATAATGCTGCTGCACCTATAGCTAAAGTTCATCATGAGTTATGGGAAGATATACAAGAATCTATAATTGGAGATGGATTACAACAATTAGGAAGAATTTATCCAAGAGGTACAGGTAAAAGTGCATTTGGAGATTTGGCAACAACTGTATGGTCACACTGTTATAAACATAAAATGTACACATTAATTTGTTCAGATATAGGTTCTACAGCAGAAAAATTTGTAAAAGATATAAAGAATGCTTTACTTGAAAATGAGTATATCAAAAAAGCATTTGGAGTACTTTTAAATGATAATGATAGAAAATATATTTGCAATAGTACTCAATTAGAATTAACTAATAAAACCTTTATTGAAGCAATATCATCTTCATCACCAATGAGAGGAAGAAAATACAATAATAATCGTCCTGATCTTATCATACTTGATGACTATCAGTCAGAGGAAAATGTTAGAACAGAAGATGCTAGAGAAAAAAAGTTTAAAAGATTTTCTGATGATGTAAAATATGCTGCACAAAAACCAGTTATAAGAAACGGTAAAACTATAAAAAGAGGAACAACTTTTATAGCATTAGGAACTTTGCAACATAAAGAATGTTTCTATAGTAGGCTAAAGAATTTACCAACATGGAAGTTTAAATGTGAAAAAGGAGTTTTAGTTGATAATGTAGATGAATTATTTAATTCTGGTTTATGGCTAAAATTCAAAGAGTTGTTATTTGATTTCAAAAACACAAATCATCTTGAAGATGCTAAAGAATTTTACTGGGAAAATGAAAAAGAAATGAAATTTCCTATATTATGGCCAAGTTTTTGGGACTGTTTAGATATGGCTTTAAGTTATTATGAAAATCCAACCTCTTTTAAACAGGAAGTACAAAATGATGTAAATTCAATAGGTGAAAAATGGTTTAAAACAGTCAGAACTGAATCTAGAGAATGTATTGAAACACATAACTTCAAAAAGACAATGCTATTATGTGACCCAGCATCTGCTGGTGGATCTAAACATGACTATAGTGCTTTTCTTGTTGGGAGTGAGTCAGGTAATGGTTTACTATATGGGAGATTAGCAGAACTAGCTAAAATAAATGCTAGAACTGACTTTGATAAGTATATAGGACACATGATTTATTTATTAAAAATATATCCAGATATAACACATGTTTATATAGAGAAAAACACATTTAATGGTGCAGATGCTAATCAATTAGAACTTAAAATAAAAAATGATGATGTCCTTTACTACAGAAATATAGAAATCACTAATGAGCATCAGAAGAAAAACAAGGATGATAAAATCTCTACTTTAATTCCAGTTTTAAACAAAGGTCAAATGATTTTTGCAGAAGAAGATAAGGCATTTATACAGCAAATCCTTGATTTTACAGGACAAAAGTACTCTCTACATGATGATGCACCAGATATATCAGCAGAATTTATAAATAGGATTTTTAATATTAAAGTAAATGAAAGTATTACACTATTAGATAGAAGAAATTTAGGTCTTTGATTGTATGGAGGTGATGCATTAAGTGGAAATAGATTTAAGTTTATTAAGAGAAATATATGAGGACTGGAGTTTAAAAAAGCAAGAATACAACACTATGTATAAGTATTATAAAGGTGAAACAGATGCTATTAGTAACTATAAAATGGTTACCAAGAGATCTAATAATAAGATAAACACTAATTTCTTAAAAAAGTTTATTAATGAAGAAGTTGCTTATTCTCTCGCAAATAAAATCACCTATATAAGTAGATTGGGTGATGAGAAGATTATAAATGATTTAGAATACTATACTTGCCATTGGAGTAAAAAGCATGATTCAGATTTATTGAGATATACACTATTATTTGGATTTTGTTATGAACTTTACTATGTAAAAAACAATGAAATGAAAGTAAGAATAATAAAACCAACAGATGGCTGTCATTATGAAAATGAAGATGGAGAGATTATCTATTTCTTTAGAGAATTTAAAAAAGATTTTAAAGATGATATTTATATAGATATATATGATAAAGAATACATCTATCATTTTGATTCAAACTTTAAAGAGATAGAAAAACCCACAGTAAACAATATATTTGATGGTAATGTTCCAATATCAATTTGCAAAAGAAGTGAAGAACTAGGAAAAAATACAATATTTAATGATATAAAAGGGTTACAGGATGCTTATGAAACTAATTTAAGTGATATAAGTAATGAAATTAGTGATTTCAGAAATGCTTATCTAACTTTTTCTGGCTGCAATATTCGAGAAGAAGATTTACCAAGAATGAAGGAACTTGGAATACTTCAAGTTAATGGAGAAGGTAAAATAGAGTGGCTTATTAAAGATATGAATGATACATTTGTTCAAAATACATTATCTTCAATAAAAGAAAATATGTATGAAATTACATCCCATATAAATCATAATGAGAAAATGCAAAGTAATACATCAAGCCTAGCTGTTATAGCAAGATTAATAAGTACTGAATGGATTTGTAGTCAAAATAATGATAGTATTGCAGATACTTTATCTAATAGACACAAACTATTATGTATTTGGCTTAATAAGAAATATGGTTTTAGGTATGATTACAAAGATATTAAAGCTAAATTTACACCTAAAATACCACGTGATGATTTAGTTGTAGCAAATATAGTAAGTCAACTTGGAGATAAATTATCTACTGAAACAGGGCTATCTCAATTAAGTTTTATTGATAATCCTCATGCTGAAATGGAAAAAGCAAAAAAAGAGCAGGAAATAGTTTCAGAAGGAGAGATTTTATTAGATGAATCAGAAAGCGATAACTAAATTGACTGAAGATATATATAAATCTGCTGAAAATAGGACAAAACCATTTTATAAGTATCAAAGAGAAAACAGAGATAAACTTCTATTAGAGATAGCAAAGATATTGCTAACACATGATATTATCAATGAATATTTAAACATTAATAATAAAGATAAGAAAAATCTAAGGTCAAAACTTAATAAAATTATAAATGAGTATTCTAACAATTATGATGATGAAGTCAAGAATATAGAAACTATTTTATCTGATTTATCTAAGAAGAAATATTCAAATTTGATAATTTTATTAGGAGTAATACTGAAAGTAAAAGATATGAACAATAAAGTTATAAATAAGATAGTGAATAATAAGGTTGATGGAAAACATTGGAGTGACAGACTTTGGAAGAATAAAAAAGGTATAGAAGAGTCTTTAAAAAAAGAAATAAAGAGTTTTCTAAATGGAAAAACTTCTGTAAATAAGATAGAAAAAGCAATAAGAGATAAGTATTCAACTGGAGCAAGTCAGACAAGGCGATTAGTAGAATATGAAGTATCTAGGTGCCAAAGTGAAGTAAATGAGTATTTTTTCAAAACACAAGGTATTATAAAAGTAATGTATTGTGCTGATTTAGATTCTCGTACATGTAATGATTGTAGTATTTATAATGGATTAACCTTCTATGTAAATGAACCAAGACCCTCATTACCACAACATTGTTTTTGTAGATGTGAATATATACCTGTTATCTAACACATATTGATTTGATATGTGTATTTACTATGTACAAATTTATAAAAAGGAGAAAAATATGCAAAAAAGAGAAATGATAGAACTATTACAAAATATAGAAGACGAATCAGAGATAGATTCTTTATTAGAAAATTTAGACTTGTTTAAGTCAAAAGAACCCAAAAGTCCTACGATAGATGAATTTAAATCCTTAATTTTAAGTGATTCAAACTTTAAGTCTTTTATGGATAAAGAAAACAGTAAATATTATAGTGAAAAGTTAGAGCATTTCAAGAAAAATGATATGCAAACACTTATAAATGCTGAAGTTCTAAAAAGAACTTCTACAAATGAAACAGAGGAACAAAAAGCAATAAGGGAACTAAATGAAAAATTGGATAGATTAGAAAAAGAAAAAAGACACACAGAAATGATTTCTAAATATAAGGATATTTTAGTTGAAAAGAAAATACCTACAAACTTAATTGAATATCTACTATCTGATGATGATGAAAAAACAAATGCAAATATAGATATCTTTGAAAACTCAATGAAAAAATATATTCAATCTAGAGTAGATGAAAGGATTAAAGATGGTTCATATACGCCACCTGGAAAAGAAGGAGATAATGAACTATCAGAGGTTAGAAAGCAGATAAAACAAGGTTTAAATAGTTTCTAAAAAAAGAGGAGGATGATTTTATAAATGGCTAATGTATTACAATATGTAACGCTTTTTCAACAAGAATTGGATTCACAAATAGTGGTAGGTTCAACTACTGGATGGATGGAAAGAAACTCTGGTCAAGTTATATATGATGGAGGTAGAGAAGTAAAGATTCCTAAAGTGTCTATGGATGGTTTAGGGGATTATGATAGATCTAAAGGATACGCTCCAGGAGCAATAACACTTGAGTATGAAACTAGAAGAATGGAAATGGATAGAAGTAGAGAGTTTATGCTTGATTCAATGGATGTAAATGAAACAAACTTCGTTGTAAATGCCTCTTCTGTAATGGGATTATTTCAAAAGCAACATGTTATACCAGAAATAGATGCATATAGATACTCAAAGATATTTTCAGAAGTTTCTAAGGTTGATGAACGTGTAAAATATTCTTATGAAGTATCTGCTGCGAGTATTTTAAGTGAATTAAAATATCAGATAGCATCAATTCAAGATTCAACTGGTGATATACCTCTTATTATTAGTATGTCTAGTATAGTGGCAAGTATCTTAGAACAGTCTACTCAACTTGATGATATTGAATTTGGTGATGGAGATATAAAAAGAATTGTAAAATCTATAGATAATGTACCTATAATAAAAGTTCCATCAAAAAGAATGAAAACAGAATATATATTCATGGATGGGAAAACATCTGGTCAGACAGCAGGAGGTTTTAAGGAAGGGCCAAAAGCACTAGATATAAACTGGTTAATAACTCCATCATCTGCTCCAATTGCAATATCTAAGACAGATAAACCAAGAATATTCACTCCAGATCAAAATCAATCAGCTGATGCCTATAAAATAGATTATAGAAAGTATCATGATTTATGGCTATTAGATGAACCAATAAAACTTTGTAGAGCATGTGTAAAACAAGCAAAGGCTACTCAAGAGTAGAGGTGAAATAAATGTTTGTATTAAAAAAAGATAACGTTATTAGACTTGCTAATAATGAATATGAAAGTAATAATTTAGCATCAAAGGGATTTAAAATATATTTAGAAGAAGTGACTAAAGAGAATATTGATAAAAAAGAGGAAAAAATCGAAAAAGTTAAATTAATCTCTAATGATTTGTTTAATCTATCTAAACCAGAACTTATGGAAATTGCTAAAGGTAAAAATATAAAGGGATATTCAACTAAAACTAAAGAAGAATTAATCCAATTACTAGATGAGTACAATGCTTGATAGTATTAAGTTAATTTTAGGAATAGAAAATGATAGATATGATAAATTAATAATCCTTTATATAAATAAAATAAGTGAAATGGTTTTAGAATATTGTTCTAGACAGGAATTAAGTATAGCACTAGAAGGGTTTGTGGAAGAAAAAGTAATATCAATATTATCTTCAAGATTTGAGGAACTTAAGAAAAACAGTGGACTTGATAATCTAGAAAAAAACTTAAAAGCTATAACTAGAGGTGATACAAAAATAGAATATAATACTTTAACATTGCAAACTGCTGAAAATAGCATAAGTTCATCATCTTTTTTAACTGATGCTGATAAAAAATTTCTAAGTCCATTTTGTGTTGTTAATATGTACTAAGGGGTGATTAAGTGACAGAGGCAGATATATTAGAAATGACCTATCTTGATAAAATGACTATCATCAGAAAGTCAAAAGGTTGGAATCAAGAAACATGTTCTAATGATTTTAGTAATATTATTATAGCTGAGAATATCCCATGTGCAATTTCAAGAAAAGAAGAAGCCATTGTAAGTGGCGATATTGGAGTTATAGTCATAAATAGAAAGTTATTTTGTAGACCAGAAGTAGATATAAAAACAGGCGACACTATAAATGCAACTTATAGTCATGGAGAAGAAGCTATATTTAAGGTTTCTAGGGCAAATATATATCCAAGCCATATGGAAATACCTATTACAGAAGCGGAGAGAATATAATGGGAATAGATAATTTAGGAGTTTTTGAAGCATTAGCCTTAGATTTAAAGTTAAATGCATCAAATTTTAATAGAAAAATCAAGAAGTTTACAAAAGAAACTGGGCAAGAACTAGCAGAAAATATAAGAGATGAAACACCTGTGAGAACTGAAAAGTTAAAAAATGGATGGGAAGAAAATCAGCCTGAATATGATACTTATATTGTTGAAGATAAGGTTGAATATGCTACTTTAGTAAATGATGGCCATTCAACTAAAAATGGTGGCATTGTCCCTGGTTCTTTTATGGTTGAAAAGGGAATTGAAAAAACAAAAGAAAATATGACAAGCGCAAAAGCAAATTTATTTGATTGGTAGGTGATTGGTTGCTTACAAACAGAGATATTATAATAGCAGTTAATGAAAGAATAGAAAATGAGTTTAGAGATACAGATATTTTTATTAATGAGGATAATATACAAGGCTTTGAGGAGGCTTGTTTTTTTGTGCAACTTTTACCTGTTTCTAATAATATTGCAAATAAAGTTTTAGATACTAAAAAGATATTCATAGATATTGAATATTATCAAAGAGCTAGAAAAAATAAACTAAATCTATATGACATACAAAGTAGATTAGAAAAAATATTTAATAGAAATATAAAGGTTAAAGATAGAGGTCTAAATATAGAAAATATATCTCCTTCAATATCAAAAGATTCTGTAGGTTATAAATTAACTTTCCTAATTACTGTATCTTATTTTGAAGAGATTTACTTTAGTAAAGAAACATATGAAACTATGGAAAGTGTAGATTTAAAGATAGGAAGTGATTAAATGGGTTTACCAGAAATTAATATATCCTTTATTCAAGCTGGAAAAACTTTTGTTAAACGTTCTGGTGGTATTGTAGCACTTATTTTAAAAGATACAAAGAATACAGGATTGATTGAAATACAGGAAATAGAAGATATTCCAAATGGCTATTCTGCTGACAATTTAAACTATATAAAGATGGCAATGAGAGGAAATATATATCCTCCAAATAAAATATTAGTTTACACATTAGATGTAGATGAATTAATAGATGATGCTCTAGACTTTCTTGAAACTTGTGAGTTTAATTACCTTTGTATGCCAGAGGAAACAGAGCAAGAGTTGCCTAAAATTAAGGCCTGGATTAATAAGATGAGAGAAGATAATAAAATAAAGGTTAAGGCTATAACTGCAAATAATGTAGCAGATTATGAAGGTATAATAAACTTTACAACAACTGATATTGAAATTAATGGTAAGAAATATACTTCGAATGAATTTCTACCAAGGTTAGCAGGTTTTATCTCAGGAACTCCATCAACTCAGTCTATAACATATGCAAATATACCAGAAATAACTAACATACCAAAACTAACAAGGGTTGAAGCAAATACAAAAATAAATAATGGAGAGTTAATTTTAATAAAAGAAAGTGGCTCTATAGTTGTTGCTAGAGGGGTAACATCCTTTACAACAACCACAGATTCAAAAGGTGACATATTTAAAAAAATTAAATTAGTAGATACATTAGACCAAATTCATAATGATCTTAAAAAGATAATTGTAAAAAACTATATAGGAAAAGTCCCAAATACCTATGATAATAAGTGCTTACTTATAGTCGCAATACAATTATATCTTCAAGAATTAGAAAAAGATGGTCTCATTGATCCAGGTTCAACAGTAGAAATAAATTTAGATGCACAAAGAGAATGGTTAAAAAAACAAAATATAGATACATTTAATATGGAAGAACAACAAATAAAGGAGTATAACACAGATACTCTCGTTTTTTTAAAAGCAAAGATTAAATTAATAGATGCTATGGAAGATGTCTATTTAGACATATCTATGTAGTTTGGAGGTTATAATTTGAGAGCTAGAATGGAGACAAATAGAATAATATCTGGTACATTTGGGGAATGTTGGATTGATAACAGACAACTAACATCTGTAAAAGGACTAGAGGCGAAAATTGAAATAGAAAAAGAAGAAGTAAAAATTTGTGGTCAGGTAATGGTTGGACAAAAATTTATGGGAGCCTCTGGTAAAGGTTCAATAACATTATTTAAACTAAGTTCTTTATTTGGAGAATATATCGAAAGTATGCTAAATGAAGGAAAAGCATTTAGATTTACTATAATAAGCAAGTTACAAGATCCAGATTCATATGGAGCTGAAAGAATTGCACTTTATGGATGTATGTTTGATGATTTAACTTTAGCTGATTGGGAAGCAGGAAAAATGGGAGAAATAGAGGTTCCATTTACATTTGAAGGTTTTAAATACTTAGATAAAATCAAGGAAAAATAGGAGGAAATTTATTATATGAACACAGTTGAAAAATTATTAAAAATGGATGCAGGTAAATTAAAAATGCCATCTAGTATATATGAATTGTATTGTAAAAAGTTAGATGACACTTTAGAAATTGAATGTAATGCCATTGATCCAGAACGTTTTGATGAGATAAGAGTTAATTCAATGGATGTTGATAGTGGCAATTTAGAGAGTATTAATGTTTACGAACTTAAGGTGAACACAATACTTGAATCATGCCCAATGTTTAGAAATATGGAAGTTGTAGAAAAGTTCGGACTGGTAACTCCTAAAGACCTTATAAAAAAGTTACTATTAGCTGGAGAGATTGATAATTTATATGAAGAAGTTAATAAGGTAAATGGTATAGATGCAGAGGGCGATAGAAAAAGACAGAAGGAAAAAGATAAAGAAATAAAAAACTAATTAAAACGGATGGAAAAGTCAACTTAATGTACTTATTATTTAAGTATAAAGGGATAATGCCATCCGTTTCTTTTCACATGCTTAAAGGTGAAACAAAGATTGTTAGTGTTTTTATGGACCAAGAGTTGGATGAAAGAAAAGAAGAAATAAAATTTGGTGCTGGGAGGTTGTTTTAATCTATGAGTTCTAGTACAAAAGTTTTACAGGCAGTAATAAAAATGAGAGATGAAGCAAGTTCAACTTTAAGAAGAGTGACGGCTAATACTAGGGCTTTGCATGATTCATCCTCTCAAGCATCAAGAGCATTAAATAATGTCCAGAACAATTTAAAAAGTGTTGGTACAAGTGCATTAAAAGCAGGAGGACTTATAACTGCTGGAGTTGGTGGGGCATTTGCTGCTGCAACAAAAGTTGGAACAGAATTTGAAAGTGCCATGTCTCAAGTTAAGGCTACATTTGGAAATTCCTTAAAGCCAGGTGATTTTGAAGCTATGTCAAAGGCTGCTAGAGATGCTGGGAAAGCTACAACTAAAACTGCTGCTGATTCTGCCAATGCACTTCAATATATGGGACTTGCTGGATGGGATGTTCAAAAATCAATGCATGCCTTAATGCCAGTACTTAACTTATCAGAAGCAGCATCTATGGACCTTGGTTTAGCATCTGATTTAGTAACTGATAGTATGAGTTCTATGTGTTTAGAAGTTGATAAAGTAAGTAAAAGTGGCAAAGTACTAGCTGGCGCTGGATTAAGTGAGTACTTAGATAAGGTTGCAAATGCATCTACTAAATCAAATACAAACATACAACAGTTAATGGAAGCATTTAATGTTGCAGGAGGTACATTTAGTAACTTAAAAGTTCCATTATCTGAAGCAACTGCTATTATGGGAATACTTGCAAATAGAGGAGTTAAAGGTACAGATGCAGGCCATGCTTTAAACTCAATCATGATAAACCTTACAACAGGTGCAGGCCAAGCAGGTAAGGCAATGAAAAAACTTGGAGTAAGTGCATTTGATAATCAGGGTAAATTTAAAGGTATGTCAAATGTACTTAAAGAAGTTGCAAATAAAACAAAAGATATGACTGATAAACAGAAAAATTATTACTTAGCAGCCATAGGGGGAAAAACTCAATTAAAAACGTTACAAAAGTTACTTGATGGAGTTGGAAATGAGTATGATAGCTTAAAGAAAAAAATAGATAATTCAAAAGGTGCCTTAAAAACAATGTCTGATGTAATGAAAGATAATACTAAGGGTGGACTTGCAACCTTAAAATCAGCCCTTGAAGAAACTGGAATTACTATTTACTATCAACTAAAGCCAGCAATAGCATCTGTTGTTGATAATCTAACTAAAATGACGGTTTGGTTCAATAACTTAAGTGAACCAATAAAAAGAGTTATCACTAATGTAATGCTTTCAGTTGGAGCATTTGGCGTACTTTTACTAACTATAGGAGCAGTATCTTTAATTGTTTCAAAAGCTATAGGTGTATTTAGTTTCTTCGTTCCAATAATACTAAGAGCAAAAGTTGCTTTTAGAGCTTTTGTAATTGGGATGAAACCATTAAGTGCAGTATTTTTGGCTGTAATGGGTCCTATAGGATGGACTATAACAGCTATAATTGCATTGTCAGTAGCATTTACTGTTGCTTATACTAAGTCTGAAGTCTTTAGAAATAAAGTTAATTCATTAGTAAAATCATTTGTAGAATTCGCAAAACCTATAGTAAGTTTTTGTATGCCTGCACTTAAACAATTAGGTGAAAAATTTAAAGAATTATTATCTTCACTTGGACCATTATTTGCATCTATATTAAATTTAGGTAGTGTGATAATGAAGGTGTTAGGGCCTGTCTTAATTGGTGTAATAGGGTTTCATATAGCAAAATTAGTTTTAATTTTATCTACTTTGGCAACGGCATTTAGAGCTGTTGTAGATACTATAACTAATGTATTAAATGGTCTAGCATCTATTTTAAATGGAATATTTGATTTAATTATTGGCATTGTCACAGGTGATAGTAAAAAGATGATGAATGGAGTTAAACAAATATTTGATGGCGGAGTAAAAATTATAAAATCAATTTGGAAAGGTTTCATAGATTTTATAACTGCTCCAATAGAAGCAGTGGCTGATATTGTAGATAGTTTATTTAAGGATAAAGCGAAATGGCTTACAGATAAATGGAGAGATTTAAGAACCTTCTTAGAAAATCCAATTGAAGCAACCGCAAAAATATCTACTAAAACAAATGTGAATATACCTGGAAGTAAAGCGGCAGATGCAGCTGGAAAATCTACACCAAATACAGGTGGCTTAAAACAAACAATGGCAAATTTAGAAGGTTCATTTAGTAATTTTAAAACTTTTATTAAACCTATGACAGATTCTATAAGTCAAGGTGTTGAATCTGGAAAGACTAAATTTACAGAACTGCAAAATAAGATATTAAATGATGTTAAACCTGCACTAAAGATTCTAGAGGATTCTGGAGTAAATTTTAAGAATAAATTTAAGGAGTCAATAACTTCAATAAAAGATAAATTTAATGAATTAAAGGATATATTAGCTGGAAATATTAAAACAAATATAGATAATCTAGTAAAAGCATTTGAACCTTTAAAACCTCATTTAGATAATTTGAAAGAGTGTTTTGATAAGGTTAAAAAAGCAATTACTGACTTTTTTACTCCAGCCAAACAGGTTGGAGATACAGTAGACCAGGTAAGCCAACCAATGGACAATATGAAAAAGTCTACCGATGGCATAAAGTTAGCATTTCAAAACTTAAGTCAAGCACTTGCCCCTGTTAAAGCTTGGTTTCAAAGATTTATGCCTTTCCTATCACAAATAGGGCAACAATTATTACCAGCTATAGGAATAGCAATAGCTGGTGTTGTTGGTGGAATAATTTTAGCATTTATATGGTTTTTAAATACATTAACAGCAATAATAACAACTGTTTCTGGAATTATAAACGGAATTATATCTTTTATATCTGGAATTATAAATGTTGTAATGGGACTTATAACAGGAAATGCTGACCAGACAATGGATGGCCTTAAACAAATATTTGATGGCGGAGTAGGTATAGTTAAATCTATATGGAATGGTTTGGTCGATTTAGTTAGCGGAATACTAGAACCTGTAATAGATCTTGCTGATTCATTTTTTAAAGATAAAGTTAAAGGAGTAAAAGAGACTTGGAATAAACTTAAAGAATTTTTTAAACATCCAATTAAAGGAACAATAGAAATATTTAAAAAAGGTCCTAACTTACAAATAGGGAAAGGTGCAGATGCTGCTGGAACTAATACAAGAGGAGCGTTTGGTATAAATAGAATTCCTAGAAATGATTATCTAATTAGAGCACATGAAGGAGAAAAACTTTTAACTAAACAAGAGGCCAATCAATATAAGAGAAATAGCTCAAATGGAAGTTTATTTCTTGATAAGTTAGCAGATACAATAATTATAAGGGAAGAAGCAGACATAGATAAAATTGTAAAAAAACTAAACAGAAAAATATCTCTTGCAAATGCTGGAGGAGTTCTTTAGGAGGTATCTAATGGAAATATGGTTAAGACAAGCAGATAATGCATTTAGATTCCCTATTCTACCACCTTCTTTCGAGATAAATGGAAATGCAACAATAAATACATCTAACATATTAAGCATTGGAGATATCGCAGTATTTGGAGGGGTTGGACTTAAGAATATAGAAATAACGTCCCTTTTTCCAAGTCAAGAATATAGTTTCTGTAATTACAATGGATTCCCAAAACCTTATGATTGCGTAAATTTAATACAAGGTTGGATGAAAGAGGGATTTATATTAAGATTTATAATTACAGAAACTAATGTAAACTTTGAATGTATCATAGCAGATTTTAATTACAAAGAGCAAGATTGTTCAAGAGATGTTTATTTTACCTTAAGTTTAAAAGAATATAGAAGGATACAAATATCTAAAGTAAACATTAATAATGATGAAAAGTTATCTTCTGAAAAGAATGTTCCACTAACAAAAGGGTTTGATACTAAGCAAAAAACACATAAGGTTGTTGAAGGAGATACTCTTTTTAAGATAGCTAAGAAATATTATGGAAATGGTGACCTTTGGCAGAAAATTTACGAAGCCAATAAGGATAAAATTAAAAGCCCAAACATAATACAAAATGGATGGATTTTAATAATACCATAAAAGGATGGTGATTTATAATTAATAAAATCAAAATACAAGTTCATATAAAAAACGGAAATATATATAATATAACTGATTTAGTAGACAAATGTACCTGGTCTGGAGATTATAGATCACCATCAAGAACACTTGAATTTTCTATAATTCAATCATCATCTGATATTAACTTTAGGCAAATAGATATTCCAGTGGCAAGTACAATTTGTTTCTATGTAGATGATAAAGAGATTTTTAGAGGCATGATAATAGACAGATCTCTTGATTCAAGTAATAACAGTATTGATTTTACTGCAAAAGATATGGGTTTTTTACTTTTACAAAGTGAAGTTTCGTATAATTTTAAAGATAAATTAGTTGAAGATATTGCTAAACAAGTTTTTACAGATAATAAACTCCCACTAGGTAATTTACCTAAGACTAATGTTAAATACACTAAGATGTTTATTGGTGTAAATGGATATGACACTATAATGAGTGTTTATACAGAAGCAAGCAAAACAACAAAGAAAAAATACATGATAGAAGCCAATCTTGATAAATTTAATGTCATTGAAAAAGGAATTGTTACTCTAGATATTACCTTTGAAGAAGGTTTTAATCTTATTAATACAACTTTTTCAGAAAGTATGGAGAATGTTAAAAATAAAGTACTGGTTGTTGATCAGTATGGCAATAAGGTTAACGAAAAAATAAATGACTCTATATTTAAAAATGTTGGAGTAATTATGCAAAAGGTAATACAACAACAAGAAAATGACACTGTAGATATAGATAATGAGTTTAAAGACATAGAAAGAACTTGCTCTTTAAAAGGATATGGTGATATAAGTTGTATAACTGGTAGAGGTGTAAAAGTAAAAGATTCATATACAAAATTAATAGGACTTTTTTATATAGATACAGATAAACATATTTGGCAAAATGGAGATTATCAGATTGAACTTGAACTTAACTTTCAAAACATTATGGATGAAAAATCTGCTGGTCAAGATGAACAAAAAGAAGATGGCAGTTCAGAGTATACTGGAGGAACAGAGTTTCCTGCTGAATTTACGGCTTATTGTCCTAGAAAATCTGAGGGTGGAGATACAGATTGTAGAAAGAAAAAATTAGACCCTTCTAAAAAAACATGTGCCGCCCCTATGGTTGGTGCTTTCAAACAATCTTACTATACAAAAGATTTCTTAGATAAACATCCATTATTAAAATATGGTGATGAAATACAATTAGTTACAGGAGTTTCAAATCGAGATGGAACATACAAAGTAAATGATGTTGGATCTGCCATAATTATAGACAAAGATGGAACTTATCACATAGATATTTTATTTGGAAATGTAGAAGATATGATGGCTTTTGGAAGAAGAAAAGGAAAAATAGTAATAGGTGGTTATGCTGGAAACATGACAGAAAGAGCAAAAGCAGTAATAGCAGAGGCAAAAAAACATCTAGGAAAACCATACAAATGGGGTGGCAATGGACCAAGTAACTTTGACTGTTCTGGACTTATGGTATATTGCTTTAAAAAGGTTAATGTTAATTTACCAAGAACATCTAGTCAACAATCTAAAGTTGGTAAAAAAGTAGAACAAAGTAATTTGCAAGCAGGAGATTTAGTATTTTTCCATAATCCAGTTAGTCATGTTGGTTTATATATAGGTAATGGAGAATTTCTACATGCCCCACAAACAGGTGATGTAGTTAAAATAAGCAAAACAAGCAGTAGTTATTACACTAAAAACTTTGCTACAGCTCGAAGAGTTTTATAAAAAGAGGTGATAGAATGGCAGATCCAATTAATGAATTTATAGGAATAATGAGAAAAGAAGGTAAATATCATAATCAGCCTTCTTTTTTTATTGGTAAAGTTAAAGATAAATTGCCAGATTTAAAGATAGAGATAAATACTCTTTTATTGGAAAAAGAAAATCTTTTAATAGATAGTTGGATACTTAATAGTCAGATAGAAACATTTGAAACAGAAATAAATCAAGAACACAAACATAATATAAAAAATCCTTTTATTAATAATCTCGAATCTGGAGATATGGTAATAATGTTTAAAATAGGCGATAAGTTTGCCGTTGTAAGTAAGTTGGTGAGTTTATAATGAGTACAATCTTCCCTTTCATGGGTGTTCCAGAGGATTATACTTCTCCATCCAATGAAGAATTACCTATTTTCAAGGAATTTGCTTGGAATTTTGAAAAAGATGAAAAGATAATTGAAAATGGAGACTTTAAAGTAGTTGAAAGAAATGAAGCAATCAAAGTATGGATTTATAAAACTATAAAGACAGATAAGTATGTTCATTTAATATACACTTGGGATTATGGAACAGATATAAAAAATCTCATAGGACAAAAGTATACTAAAGGCCTTACTGAAAGTGAAGCAAAAAGGTATATACAAGAAGCACTCTTAATTAATCCATATATATTAGAAGTTAATGTAACAAATACAGAATTTAAGGATGATAATTTATCTATAAATTTGAATATAAAAACAATCTATGGAGAGGAGAAGATTACTTTTGTATGATAACCAAACATTTAGTACCTTAAATAATAGAACATTAAATAACATAGACCTTCCTCTTTACAAAGGTCAAGGATCTTCTCTTTATAATATAGTTTCACCTGTTAATTCAGAACTTGCACAGTTATATATAGAACTTTCTTATATACATAAAAGAGTTTTTATTCAAGATAATTTTGACGATTTTCTCGATAGAAGAGTCAATGAATTTGGAGTATATAGAAAGTTAGGTACAGAAGCAATAGGTGAAGTAACATTTGAAGGCAAAATGGGAACTCAAATACCAAATGGAACAATAGTATCTCACAGTGATTTACTATTTGTAGTTATTAAAGATATTACAATAGATGAAAATAGTAAGTTAAATGTAAGCCCTATACAGGCTTTGGAGGTTGGCGTTAAGTACAATTTATCAGCTAACACAGAATTTAAACTTATAGACAATATAAATGGTGTAACTAAAATTTATAATGAACTGGACCTAAAGGGTGGAACAGAAATAGAAACTGATGAAGAATTAAAAGAAAGGTTCTATAAAATACAAAAAAATCAAGCAACGAGTGGAAATAAAGCACATTACCAGTCTTGGGCTTTAGAGGTTGAAGGTGTTTATAATGCAAAAGTAATTCCTTGTTGGGATGGACCAGGTACAATTAAAATTCTAATTTATGGTCAAAACAATCAATCAGTTGACAATGAAGTATTACAAAGATGTGCTGAACATATAGAAGAAGAAAAACCTATTGGACCTACTGTTACAATTGTTACACCAAGTACTTTTGATATTACTATTAGTGCGACTTTAACACTTGAAAATGGATATGATATTGAATCCATAAAAGTTGTGTTCTTAGATATTATAAATTCTTATTTAATAGAAAATTCAAGAGAGATTATTTATATAAAAATAATGAGTTTATTAGCAAGCATAGAAGGAGTGCATGATATAAAAAATCTACTTATAAATGAAGATATTAAAAACATAATAGTTGATGAAGAAAAAGTTCCTGCTGTTTCAAATGTTACATTTAATATCGAGGTGAGTTAAATTGAAGTTAATTGACCACTTACCAAGTTTTGCAAACAATGAAATTGACATACAAATTCAAGATGCACTTGAAAATGAACTTCTAACATTACTTGATGAAAAGAATGATTTATTAGATCAGTTTTTTATAGATACAGCAACTTGAGGGCTTGATGACTGGGAAGATCTATTAAAAATAAAAACAAATTCTAAGTTGGATTTTAATACTAGAAGAAGTAATATAAAAGCCAAATTAAGAGGTAAGGGTACAACTACAATAGAAGTTATAAAGGCAATCTCAGAAGCTTACACAAAGACTAATGTTGATGTAGAGGTATTTAGTAATCTATTTAGTTTTACACTTAGTTTTATAACAAATAATTGTAGTTATAACACTATCTTGGAGTTAGATAAGAAAATAGAAGAAATAAAACCATGTCATCTTGAACACAAATTTGAGATGATTTTATTCAATAAAAATCACATGTTTGCAGGTTCTACAACGAATACAGGTGAAACAGTTACCATATACCCATATACTCCAACAAACTTTGAAAGTTTTGGAGAATTAACTATAGCTACAGGTAATGATAGGAGTATGGAAAAAGTAACTTTATACCCAAAACAGGAGGTGATATAATTGGCAGAACAAAAATATTATACCCTTTTAACAAAGATAGGTATGGCATCTATTGCAAATGCTACAGCACTTGGCAATAAAGTAGATTTGGTGAAATTACAACTTGGTGATGGAGCAGGAACAGAATATAATCCAACAGAAGAGCAGACAACACTTAAAAAAGTAGTTTGGGAAGGTTCTGTAAACAATGTAAAAGTAGATGAAGAAAATCCTAACTGGATAGTAATAGAAACTGTAATACCAGGTAGCGTTGGTGGATTTATGATAAGGGAAGTAGGTATATTTGACTCGTTAAATCAATTAATTGCAGTATCTAAATATCCTGAAACATATAAACCAACTGCTGATTCGGGAAGTGTAAAAGATTTAGTTATAAAAATTATTTTAGTAGTTTCTAACACTTCAAGCGTGAATTTAAAAGTAGACCCAACTGTTATTTTAGCGACTTTAAAAAACATACAAGAGTTAGACACTAAAATAGATACAACTAAAACAGAGTTAATAAGTAACATAGAAACTACTAAGACAGAGTTAAACACTAGAATTGACACAGAAAATGAGAAACAAAATATCAAAATTGACCAGCTAATAGCAGGGGGTTCTAATGTAGCATCTACTCAAACAATAGATATTGATGATTGGGTAGATGATGAAGAAGGTGGATTCAAGGCAACTGTAACACATAACTTATTAACACAAAGAATAGTTGTAAATATTATAGATGCTACTACAAAAGAGAATGTAGTTACAAACTTTAGGATTATAGATGATAATTCTATTGAAATTAGAAGTGAGACAAAAACTGAGTTAAATGTTTATGTGATAAATGGGAATGCAGAGACTCATTTTATTAATGCGACCGTTGATGATAATAGAGTGAGTGAAATGACTACTTATTCATCTAAAAAGATAACTGATTCTATTGGTAATATACAACTTGTAGATACCAGTATAAGTA
>NZ_JAGWDG010000018.1:0-64046 GCF_020658095.1 Clostridioides sp. ZZV14-6009 | reverse complement strand
TTTCCCTATATGCTGACTATTTTAGCTACTAACTCATGACTAAAGTCACGAGTGTGCGTAGCTATTTTTTAATCAATCTAAGACCTCTCTCTAAAAGAGGTATAGTTAAATCATCCATTCTATAACTCGTCGTTGGACCTGCTGCTCCTATAACTTCTCCTGGTTTTGTTGGAGTAGGACCTACATAGTATATACCTTGACCATTTACATCGAATGGTAACTCTTCACCTTTATTTATACAATCTATCAATCTTTTATGAGCCGCATCTCTTGCTGTATAAAGTATACCGCTTAGACTAATTGTATCTCCACAATTTAATTTAGCTATATCAATCTCACTTACAGGTGTAGTTATCTTTATCATTTTATTTTTCCTCCTAAATTACTACCTTTTTATGTCTCGATGCATGGCAGTTTATATTTACAACAACAGGAAGACCTGCTATATGTGTAGGAAAAGTCTCTATATTTAAACCTAAAGCTGTTGTAGTTCCTCCTAACCCCTGAGGTCCTATACCCAATTTATTAATAGAGGCTAATAATTCACTTTCTAATTTTGCAATATTTTCATCTTCATTAAATTCACCTAGTTCTCTAAAAAGTGCTTTTTTAGCTATTTGAGCACATTTATCTACCGTTCCACCTATACCAACTCCAATTACCATAGGAGGACATGGATTAGGTCCAGCTTCTGAAACTGTATCAATAATAAATTTTTTAATTCCTTCTAATCCATCTGATGGCTTTAACATCTTCATTTTACTCATATTTTCGCTTCCAAATCCCTTAGCAGCAAACTCTATTTTAATTTTATCACCTTTTACCATTTCATAATGAATAATGGCAGGAGTATTATCCTTTGTATTTATTCTACTAATTGGACTTACAACAGATTTTCTCAAGTATCCTTCCTCGTATCCTTGTCTTACTCCCTCATTTATAGCGTCAGTAATTGTATCTCCTTCAACTAAAACCTCTTGTCCTATCTCAACAAAAAATACAGCCATACCAGTATCTTGGCATATTGGTATATTTTTTTTCTTTGCTATTTCAGCATTTTCAACTAATATATTTAATATGTTTTTTCCAACTTCACTTTTTTCAGTTTTAGCTTTCTCTTTTATACAGCTTAAGACATCATCTCCTAAGTATAAACTAGCTTCTATGCAAAGTTTTTTTACTTGTTCAACAATTTGTTCAGATTTTATCTTTCTCAAGCGAACATCCCTCCATTACTTTATAAAAAATATTCGTAATCATATTTACACTTTACCATCATTTTTAAAATTTCTCAATATTTTTATGTCAATTACATAATAGTAGTTAAATGTTTATTTTTAAGTCATTATTTATTTTATTAATTATATAATTTTTTTGTCATTAATTTTCTATCTACAATACCTATTTTTTTATTAAATCTGCAAACTCTACTTTTATAAGTTTCTGTAAGTCAAGTGGTGATAATTCTATTTGGTATCCTATTTTACCAGCACTTACTATAATTGTATCTAATTGTTTTGCACTTTCATTTAAAAAAGTCTTATAAAGCTTCTTCATCCCTACAGGAGAACAACCACCTCTAATATATCCTGTAAGCTTATTTATATCTTTTACATGAATCATATCCACACTTTTTTCTTTAGCTACTTTTGCAGCTTTTTTTAAGTCTAAACTTTCATGTACTGGTATTACATATACATAAATATTCTTACTAACTCCTTGAGTTACTAGAGTCTTATATACTTCATTTACATCTCTTCCTATATCATGTGCTACCTCAACACCATCTACATGTTCACTTTTGACTTCATAAGATAGTACCTTATAATCAATTTTGTTTGAATCTAAAATTCTCATAGCATTAGTTTTTACTTTAATCATACATTCACTTCCTTTTTATAAAATACGAACATTATCTATATTTTCGAATATTCTGTACTATTTTAATAGAGTATTATAGTTAAAATAATTATATTTTAAAACAACAATATTATTATAACTCTATATTAACTTCAAAACTTCATTTTTTTCCAATTCTCTAGAATTTTTTAGTTCTTTTTTTATTATCATAGGAGAATCTCCTAAAATAAATATATTATCTGCTAAAAATAATGCTTCTTCAATATCATGAGTTACAAATAACACAGTTCTTTTTTCTTTTTTAAGTATATTTTTAAAATTATCCATTATTATTTGTTTATTCTTTGCATCAATTGATTTAAAAGGTTCATCCATTATAATAGTCTTTGATGGATAAATAAAAGCTCTAGCAATGTTTACTCTTTGTCTAATGCCCCCACTAAGCATCTGAGGATAAAATTTTTTATATTTAATAATTCCAACCAAATCTAAATATTCATCACAAATTTTATCTAGTTGAGTTTTACTGTAATATTTATTTACAACTATCTTTATGTTTTCTTCTACAGTTAGCCAATCTATTAGCCTGTCTTCTTGAAATATGTAACTTACCTCTAACTTACTCCCAATTTTATTTGAACTTTCTTTAATATTTAAATTACGAGTATCATTTTCTATAATACCACTTATTATATTTAAGAGAGTAGTTTTCCCACATCCAGACTTCCCAAGTATACAGTTAACATTATCTATGTAAAAATCAATATTAAAATTTTTAAATATAATATGATTATCATATTTTTTATTTATATTCTCAATACTTAACCTTATCTTTTCCATAAAAAAGCTCTTCTTGACAAAAATTTTTGAGCTACTTGTAAAATGGCTGAAATTAAAACTATTATAATTATCCATGCAAATATCCCAGATGTATTAAAATTAATTTTTTCAGTTTGTATCATAGTCCCAATACCATATGTAGGTTGACTATATACCTCTCCTGCTATAGCAACTTTTAAGCTTAGTGAAAATGTCGATACTAATATAGATATAATTTGAAATTTTATAGCTAATAAATAAATTTTCAATACCTTATCTATAAACCTTATCTTATACACACTTGCCATTTCTAATAAATTCTTATCAATATTCAATATTGCTCCTAAAACACTATCGTATAAGATTGGAAAAACTATAGCAAACCCAACTATAAAAGGTGTACTATCTTTTTCAAACCAAATTAGTGCTAGTACTACTAATATCATCGTTGGTATTGAACGTGCTAGAGCATTAATTGGCTTTAATAAATTTCTAAAAATCCTGCTTAAATATGCTATTATTGACAATATGATAGCAAAAATCAAAGCAAATAAAAAACTAAAAAAACATCTACCTATTGAATAAAGTATGTCTATATAGAAATTAGAATTTAATACGATTTCTTTAATACTATCAAAGACTTGATTTATTGTTGGTAAGAATATATCATTGTTAATTTTTAAAGCAATAATTTGCCACAAAAATAAGAGGATAACACAAGAAAGTGTTACCTCTAATTTGTCTATAAATTGTTCTTTAATTTTCTTATTTTTCAACAAAGTATATTGCTTCATCTGGTACTTTGCCTCCTACCGTCTTATCATCAAAATTAGCTAATTTTTCATAGTAGTTTTTGTAATCATTAATCATATCTTTAACTGGAATGTACTTTAAATTAGCCCTTTCAAGAGCTTTTCCTATTATTTTAGGTTCAGTAGATATCTTTATATTCTCAGAATATTTACCTAATTCCTCAGGATTTTTATTTGCCCAATCTACACTATTTGATAATTGTCCTAAAAAAGAATCTACAAATTCTTTATTGTCTCTTAAAAAATCAGATTTTATAATTAATGTAGATTGAGGATATCCATCTTTTGAACCACTTACTTCTTTCCATGAATCATTTAAACTTTTTATAATTTTTATATCTGGATTCTTGGACATTAAAGTACTAAGTGCAGGTTCTGGAACAATCCCTGTTGTAATTTTTCCTGCAGCCAATAACGGTACTAGTTCACTTGCAGAATTTACATAATTAAAATTTATATCTGCTGGACTTATATCCTTTTGTGATAAAAGACTTCTTATCGTTATATCTGGAGTAAGACCTTTCCCTGTACATCCAACTTCTTTCCCAATTAAATCAGAATAATCCTTTATATCATCTGTTGATACTAAATAAAGCGACCCCATACCTACAGTACCAACTATATTATAACTTGAAGTTTTATTATACGCTATTGCAGCCATATTTGAAGGAACTATAGCTATATCTACATCTTTTTTCATTACTCTAGTAGAAATTGCTTCTGGTGTTTTCTCAATGCTATACATTGTTTCATATCCATCTTTAATTGCTGGATTTTCATTTGCTAATTTAGCTACTGCTACCGCTGGCAATCCATCTGGAACAGCCACCTTTACTTCTTTAACAACTGCTGGTTCTTCTTTTGGCTTTTCATTTTGTCCTTGTGAACACCCCACTAAAAAAATTACACTTAATGCTACTGATAATATTATATAAATATACTTTTTCATCTCGTCCTCCCAAAACTAACTTTTTATAAAATAATTATATTTATTTATATTAATTTCTGTTAATTTATCGAATAATCCTTCTTATTTAAATCTTTTTATTTACCTATGCTTTATTTTAATATTTTTTCTTTCTCTTACTTGGACTTTTTTGTTGTTTTTTATTGTTTCTATTATTTGCATTATGTTTTTTATTTTCAGTAGAAGTCTTAGACTTATTTTTATTAGAATTATTTCTATTAAAATAAGGCTTCTCATCCTTAGGTTTTATTAGACATCGATGTCCAAAACCTATCAAATCCTCTCTTCCAGCTTCAACTAATGCAGAATATACCAAATCATAGTTTCTAGGTGCTCTATACTGTAATAAAGCTCTTTGCATTGCTTTGTCACGTTTTGATTTTGGAACATAAACTGGCTTCATTGTAAGTGGGTCTATTCCTGTATAAAACATTGTAGTTGATAGTGTTCCAGGAGTTGGATAAAAATCTTGAACTTGCTCTGGTTGATAATGAGTATCTCTCAAATATTCAGCTAACTCTATAGCACTATTTAATGTAGACCCTGGATGACTAGACATTAAATATGGTATCAAATATTGTTTTTTACCTAATTCTTCATTTATAGCAAAAAATTTCTGTCTAAACTTATCATAAGTTTTTCCTGCTGGCTTTTGCATATATTCTAAAACTTCTTCTGATATGTGTTCTGGAGCCACCTTCAATTGACCACTTACATGATGTTCTATTAGCTCTCTAAGAAACTTATTATTTTTATCTGCCATTACATAATCATACCTAATACCAGAGCGTACAAACACTTTTTTTATGTTAGGTAATTTTCTTACAGCTCTAAGTAAATGTAGATACTCACTATGGTCTGCATCTAAGTTTTTACATGGTGATGGAGATAAACATTGTCTATTTTTACATGCACCCTTAGTAATTTGTTTGTTACATGCTGGTCTTCTAAAATTAGCTGTTGGCCCTCCAACATCATGTATATATCCTTTAAAATCATTTAATTTTGTTATTCCTACTGCTTCATCAATAATTGATTTCTCACTTCTACTTTGAACAGCTCTTCCTTGATGAAATGTTATTGCACAAAATGAACAACTACCAAAACACCCTCTTGAACTTACTATGCTAAATTTTACTTCTTCTATAGCTGGTATACCACCAGATTTCTCATATACAGGATGATATGTTTTTTGATATGGTAATCCATAAACTTCATCCAATTCTTCTCTATTTAGAGGCTTCTCTGGCTTATTTTGAACTAAATACTTACTTCCATGAGGTTGAACAATTATATTTCCTCTAAATGGGTCTTGTTCATCATATTGAATTTTAAAAGCCTCTACATATTTCATTTTATCTTCACATATTTCTTTATATGAGGGAATCAATATATAGTTATCATATATTTCTTCTAATGTATCTGAAACATAACATGTCCCATCAATATGTCTAATATACTTTGGGTCATATCCATCATTAAGTGCATTAGCTACATCCACAATCTGCTTTTCACTCATTCCATAAACTAATAAGTCTGCTCCACTATCTATCAACATTGACTTTCTAACCTTATCACTCCAATAATCATAATGGGCAAATCTTCTTAGACTAGCTTCAATTCCTCCTATTACTATTGCAACATCGCTATATGCTTCTCTTATTTTATTACAATAGACTATTGTGGCTCTATCTGGTCTATAACCCATTTTTCCACCAGGAGAATACATATCCTTATCTCTATGCTTTTTACTCACTGAATAGTGATTCACCATTGAATCCATATTCCCTGCATTAACCAAAAATCCAAGTCTAGGCTTTCCTAATTTCATAAAATCATCTGTCGTCTTCCAATTTGGTTGTGCTATTATACCTACCTTATATCCAGCATTTTCTAAAACTCTAGATATTATTGCTGTACCAAAACTATGATGGTCTACATATGCATCACCTGTAACCAACACAAAGTCTAGCTCTTCCCATCCTCTATCTATCATATCTTGTTTACTTATTGGTAAAAACCTATTTTCCATATCATCACCTGCTCAATATATATTTAACAAATACTTTCTTAAAATTAAAAGTATCTTTTAATTTTGTTCTTAACGCTTAATTATAACACAAAAAATACTTAAAACCACAACTTAAATAATTTATATGAACGTTTTAGGTTCAATAAATCAAAATTGTGATTTTAAGTAAATCTATAATACAGTAATTTAAACGTTTTATTCAATTAGTTAGGAAATCTTTACAAGAAGCTCATTTAAATATTTGCTTCAAACTCAACACTATTTACTTCACTACCAAATATTAAGCATGCATCTTTACCATCAAACCATTTTAAAGCAGTTGTCGTTATGTTTACATTTACACCAAACTTTCTGTTACGCATAAATGATTTATAAGTATCAGTTCCATCTTTTAAACAGCTCATAGGGCATTTCCTACATTGTTTATTCTGATTGTTCCATAGTGCTTTATAACATAAATCACCTACATGTGTATCTGGGGCTGACTCAAGCATCTTTTTATTGATAAATAACAGTTCATATGTGTTTCTGTCAACAACATAAGCCCATATGTCCATGTTATCCATTACAGACTTTTGAACTTCTAAAGAGTCCTCTAGTTTACTTTGGATACGCATTTTTAATAAAAACATACTGAGCATCTTAGAAATAAATGTCAATGTATCCACTTCATCACTAGTCCACATACGATTATAGGAACATTCATCAAATCCTACAAAACCTCTAAATTCATTACCTTCTAAAATTTTACATTGTAATATTGAACATATCCCTTGTGCTTTAAGCAAATTTTTTAAATCGCTATTGAGATTATCAACATCATTACAATAAAACAATCCATCTGCATTGAAATTTAAAAGATAATTACCTAAATGACCATAGTAAATATTCTTAAGATTCTCAATTTCTGCTGTTATTCCTTCATTACACCATTCAAATGTATTTTTACAGTAGAGGTTATCATCCGAGTTTTCAAATATATAGACACGACTCACATTAAAATGTTTACCCACAATATCAAGAATCAAATTTACAGCCATTTCTATATTATTTGATTCATACAGTATATCAAATATATAATTTGTAATATGCTCCTTAAAAGACCTTTCTATATTGGTATTTTCATCTGTATTTCTTGTATTTGCTATGTATTGTACTTTATCAATTTTTTTATCATACAAGGCATAACGATTCTTTCCTTTACCCTTAGCTGAATAAAGAGCTATGTCTGCATTTCTAAACAACTGCATGTACTCTGTGCCATCTTTTGGAAATCTAGCAATTCCTACACTCAAAGATATTTTATAATTATATCCTTTACCTACAAAAGACCTCTCAAACGTTTTGACCAATTCCTCTGCTTTGTTCATAATGTCTCCTGTTTCAGAAATATCTTTCATAAAAACAATGAACTCATCTCCACCAATTCTTCCTACTATATCAGATGCTCTAAATAAATTTATTAAATCATTTGCAATTTCACTTAATACAGCATCACCATATAAATGACCTAAATTATCATTTATACCTTTAAAGTCATCAATATCAATAATCATTAAAGTCCCTTGTCTGTTTTTATCCAATGTTATATATTCTTCTATAAGTGCTTGTGATGCTTTTTTATTATATAAGCCTGTTAGTGGGTCTTTTTCCGCTCTCTCTTTTAATTTTTCAGCTTCTCGCTTTGATTCATCAATATCAGTTAAACTACCTACAACTTTATAAGGTATTCCATTATCATCAAACAGTGTCGTTGCTTTTATACTAAACCATGCATAAGTAGTATCTCTAACTCTAAGTCTAATCTCACACTCCTCATATTCACTGCCTGATGAAGTAAGCTTGGTTAATGAAATAAACTTATCTATATCATCAGGATATATGTCAACTGATTTGATTATATTTTTAGTTGCATTTTTAGTTATAGGGTCATAGCCAAATTTATTATACCAATTAGGAGAAATACTCATTTGGTCTTTTTCTATATTCCATTCAACTATAATATTTTGTGTCTGCTTTATAATAATCTCATGACGTTCTTCACTCTTTTTAAGCTCTTGTTCTAATAATTTAGCAGAAGTAATATCGACAATTACACTACATAGTACTGAGTTTCCACTTTCATCAACTATTTTTCTTCCTTTTAATAAAATCCATATAATGCTACCATCTCGTTTTTCAACTCTTCGTTCACATGCAAATGTATCATTTACTTTAAGTTGCTTATTTATATCATCAATCATTCCAGCTCTATCATCTTTGAAAATCAGCTTGATTAATTTATTATCTAGTTCATCTTCTAACTGTTTACGTGTGTATCCAATCATATTTAAATAACCTTCATTTAAATATATACTATCAAAATCATCATTTATCTCAGTTATCACTATTCCACCAACAATGCTATCATTGATAGTCTCTATTTCAAACATTTTTGAGTCTAATTCTTCTTGTATTTTCTTGAGTTCTGTTATATCAGTTAAAACTCCCTGTATATATTCATTCCCTTTACTATCTTTTATAGATTTGCTTCTATCTAAAACCCAAATTATACTTCCATCTTTTTTTACAATTCTATATTCAACTTCAATTTTATCCTGTCTTTTTAATTGATTCAAAACAATACTATTAACCTTGTCTACATCTTCTTTATAAATCATATTTTTAAATTTATTTTTAAAAACTATATCTAAATCCTCTTCAGAATAACCTGTAAGTTCCAAAAACCCCTGACTTACATAGGTCATAGTCATATATTTATCTTTCAAGCAGTTTTTAACACCACCTAATATATTATCAGTAAGTGCCTTGAATTTTTCTTTTTCATTTATAATAGTCTTAGTATTGTTATTTATAATATAAGCTATATATACCACAAAAATTAATATAACTAATAATATTTCTAGCGCAAATATATATACATCAAATGAAATATTATCTGACTGAATAGATACTACTTCATTTGGTACAACAGAAAAAATATACCAATCATTAATTCCAAGTGGTTGATAATTTAACATAAATTTCTTATTATCTAAATTATAGTTAGAATATCCAGATTTATTATTTTTCATATTTTCTTTTATAACTTTTAAACAATTTACTTCATCACAATTATCATTATTAAAAAGTTTAAATATACATGATAATATTTTACTATTTTCATTTGAATTTTGAGCAATTACATCTCCATTTTTTTTGGCAATATAAACGTGTGCTTTTTTATCAAATGCATATAACCCCAACAATTCATTTAATTTTGTTGAATCATAAGCTCCACTTAAAACACCTGCTACTTTTCCATCTTTATAAATAGGGGTAGCTAAAACTATTATTTCTTTTTTATCAATAATAGATTTTAAAGATTCTGATATATTTCTTTCACCATTTTTAGCTTTTTTAAAATAATCTCTATCTTTTACATTACTAATGATTCCATCATTAGAATAACTTTTTCCATCTAGTGCAGAAATAGACATTCTAATTAAAGAACTTCGCTTTACTCCAGACTCCATTAAATTAATCATCATCTCATTATTTATATTATCTAAATTTCCCATAAAACTAGCAATAGATTCAAGCATGTCAAATTGACCACTAAGTTTTGTCTTAAGATTAATTATATTATGCTCTGTAAATTCTGACAAATATGTATGTGTAGTCTCTTTCAATGTATTATCCAATTTAAACTTAAACTTAAAAATAGCCCCACAGGTTAAAATAATTATAATAATAAACAAGACACTAATACCTAAAAGTTTTGGCTTTAGTCTGTTCACCCATACTCACATCCTCATTATATATAATATATTATATGTTTATATTATTTAATTCTTCAATAGGAAGTGATTTAAAGAAAAAATAAACCTCTCAACCATAAATCAAATTATTGTTAGGCTATTTTGTAAACCCTTGCACTTATTTATATTATCTCTTCCTATTTTAATACATATTTTATTTCTTCCTATATTAGAATCAAACAACATATATTTAAATTTATCTATAAAATTTTTATTTTACATTCCTTATAATTATATATTAATTAATATATAAAAATTATTCTCTTTTATAATACTTATATTAATAAATTCCTTATAATTCTTTTCATGCTTATAAACACCTCAAACAATTTAACTAAGTATAAGTTTCATACTCATACTTGAAACTTAGTTTCCGAATAATAATTCTAGCCTGTCACTTTAATATCCTTTTATTTTTCCACTTTTGCTCATATAACAATATAGTCTATAATAATAAAAAATAGCTTTCAAGGTTTGTCATAAATACTATCTATACAAATTTCCATTCTAAATTATAACACACAATATTGCTGTATTCCTGTCAAATGTAAATTTTTTCCATATAGAAATCTAAAAAAAAGATAACTTTTTTAGAAAAATTATCTCTTATAATTTACAATTAATATACTATTATTTTTAATAAAAAATTAAAGGCCAAAAAGTAGTAAAGTTTACTTTTTAGCCTTTAACTTTATTAATTATTCATTTATTTCGTGTAAGAATAGTCCACATCTTACCTTAGGTTCAAACCATGTTGACTTAGCTGGCATTATCTTGCCTGCATCTGCTACGCTTATTAAATCCTCAATACTAGTAGGATACATTGCAAACGCTACCTTCATATCTTCATTAACTCTTCTTTCTAATTCCTCAATACCTCTAATTCCACCAATAAAATCGATTCTCTTATCTACTCTAGGGTTTTCAATTCCTAAAATAGCATCAATCACATAATTTTGTAGTATAGAAATATCTAATGAGTCAACTGGGTCTTCTATGTCTAACAAATTCTTATTTGCCTTCATTTTGTACCATTTATCACCTAGATACATCCCGAAAGTTCCTTTTTTGTCAGGTTTATATTTTTCTTTACCTTCCATTTGTTCTATATCAAAATTTTCTTTTATTTTATTTATAAATTCTTCTTCATTTAAACCATTTAAGTCTTTAATAACTCTATTATAATCTAAAACCATTAGATTTTCATCTGGTGCAATCATTGCTATAAAATAATTAAATTCTTCTCTTCCAGTATAGTTTGGATTTTTAGCTCTCATTTCTTTAGCTACATTTTCTGCTGAAGCTGTTCTATGATGACCATCTGCAATATATAAATAATCTAATTTTCCAAATTCATTTACTAAATTGCATATTATATCATCACTATCAATCTTCCACACTGTATGCTCTATCTTGTCATCTGTTACAAAATCATATAAAGGTTCATGATTATCCATAAAATCATTTATCATATCATCTATTAATCTTTGATGTTTGTAAGTTACAAGTATAGTTCCCGTATTAGCATCACAGTATTTTATATGATTAGTTCTATCAACTTCCTTTTCTGGTCTAGTGTACTCATGTTTTTTTATTGTTCCATCTAAACTTTCATCAACTGATATACATGCAACTATACCAACTTGAGCTCTGCCATCCATAACTTGTTTGTATATATATATACAATCTTTTTCATCTTTTACTAGAATTTCTTGTTTTCGAAATTCATCCAAATTTTCTCGTGCTTTTAAATAAACTTTTTCATCATATAAATTTATATTTTCATCTAAATCAATTTCTGATTTATCTATATGCAAAAATGAATATGGATTCCCTTTTGCAATTTCTCTAGCTTCTTCACTATTCATAACATCATAAGGAAGTGCTGCTACTTTATCTACTATATATTTATTTGGTCTAATCGCCTTAAATGGTTTAATCGTTGCCATTACTAAATTCCTCCTAATTGTATAAAATATTTTATAATGCTACCCCTATTAGATTGTTGAAGTCAAGAAAGTAGTCTTGAATCACATTTACAATTTCTTCTCCAATTCTTTCTTGAGCTTCTACTGTAGATGCACCAATATGAGGTGTAGGAGAAACTCTTGGGTGATTTACTAAATCTAGATTTAATGTAGGTTCTTGCTCATAAACATCTATAGCTGCTGCTGATAATTTCCCCTCATCTAATGCTTTTAGTAAATCTTTTTCGTCAACCAAACCTCCTCTTGCACAGTTTATTAAATAAGCTCCATCTTTCATCTTATTTATTTCTTTTTCAGTTATTACTGCCCCCTTATTCTTATCAAAAGGTATGTGTAAAGATAAGAAATCTGCTTTTTGTAAAACTTCTTCCATATCACAGAATCTATATTTGTTAAAGCCTTGCGCTTCACCCATTATATCAGTATATATAACATTCATACCTAATAGTTCTGCCCTCTTTGCAACTTCTTTTGCAATTCTTCCAAAACCTACAAGTCCTAATGTTTTTCCATTAATTTCTGTACCTTTGTATTTTTTCTTCTCCCATTTTCCATCTCTCATAGTTACATTTGCAGTATTTATGAATCTTGCAAGTACAAATAATTGACCTATTGTAAGTTCTGCAACAGATATACTACTTGCATTTGGAGTATTCATAACTTTTATGCCATTAGCTTCTGCATATTTAACATCTATATTGTCTAATCCTACTCCACCTCTTACTATCAATTTTAACTTTTTACCTTCTAATGCTTTGTCTATTACATCCTTAGTAACCTTAGTGGCTGAACGTACTACAAGTACATCAACATCTTTAAGTTTATCTCCTAAAACATCCTTTTCATAAAACTCCTCTATCACATTAAAATCTAACTCTCTCAATTTTCTCGCTGCATCTTTCTCTATTCCATCAGTAATTAATATATTATACATAACAAACGCCTCCAATTATATTCACTTAATTTTTCCAATTTTTATTTTTTAAAGTATTTTCATCACTAAAAAACTTTATTTAATTACACTTTCTATTTATATAATTTTCAAAATATTTTTTATTAAAGTCATATCAAATTTTATTAATATTTGTTAAAAATTTAATATGTAATTTTCATAAAACACATTTTATTTTATATATTTTAAATTTAACTTAAAATACACATAATTTTGTAATATTACTTATTAAAACCTAATATATCATCAATATTATTTAATAATTCTTGTACATCTTCGACAGTATAGTCACCCATATGTGAAATTCTAAAAGTTTTTTCTTTTAAATTGCCATAACCATTTGCTATTTGGAATCCTCGTTCTTGTAATTTTGAATTTAAATTTGATACACTAATACCTTGAGTATTTTCTATAACAGTAAGTGTATTGGATAAGTGATTTTCATTGGTAAAAATTTGGAAGTGTTTTTTAGCCCAGATTCTAACTAAGTTTGCCATGTCTTCATGTCGTTTGAATCTGTTATCTAGGCCTTCATCTAATATATTATCTAATTGGAAATCTAAAGCGAACATGTGAGAAAGAGATGGTGTTGAAGGGTATTGGTAGTTTTTCTTGATTAAGTATTCATACATTTCTAACAAATCAAAATAAACTCCTCTAAAAGGTACTTGCTTAGCTCTATCGATTGCTTTTTGAGAAAATGTGCAAATAGACATTCCTGGTGGTAATCCCAGTGCTTTTTGTAATGATGTTATACAAATATCTATTCCAATCTTATCAACCTCGACTTTTATTCCACCGGCTGAACTTACAGTGTCTACACAGTAGACCACATCTTTATATTTTTTAACAACTTCTCCAATTTCTTCTATTGGATTTCTTATTCCAGTTGAAGTTTCATTGTGAGTTACGGTTATTAAATCATATTCTCCAGTAGAAAGCACCTTATCAACCATTTCTGGTGTTGTTGCCTCTCCTAATTCAACTTTAAATATATCCGCTGGGACATTATTAGCCACTGCCATTTTGTACCATCTATCACCAAAGGATCCACAGGAAAATACTGCTGCCTTTTTGGATGTACAGGAACGAATGGAGCCTTCCATTAAACCAGTTCCGGACGACGTGGATAAAAGTATCGTGTTGTTGGTATAGAATAATTTTTGCATTTTTTCACTTATACTTTTTTGAAGTATAGATGCATCTTTCCCTCTATGCCCTATCATTGGTGTAGCCATCTTTTCCAAGACTTCTGCTCTAACATCAATAGGACCAGGAATAAATAATTTCTTACTCATTATAATTCCCTCCTTTTTTAGTTTGTAATATGGATAGTGTGTTTACTGTCCTTATTTTTAATATCTATAATATCAAGCTAAATTAAGTATGTCAACATAAAAATTATTTTTTATATATAATTTATTTTCTATATTTTGTGAAACCATCCATTTTGCACCTTATCATTAGTTCGAATTTTCTGAATTTATGTACTAAAAAAAATACACTTTTTAAATATATAAATTATTTTTTTTAGCATATAAATTTAACGCTATTATAAGATTTTTTTTAAGTATAGCTAAGTTATTTTTATCTTATATTTTTTAATTTTATATTTTTTGATATATCATTTGACATAGTAAATATGTAATTACTTAAAGTTCAATATATTCAACTTTTTCTTCTGATTCAGCAAAAAACCATTCTTCATCAGAAAAATCACCTTCTGCTATTTGACCAATAGGCATCTTCATATATTTTCCAGTTGCTGTTACTGCTATCTCTCCATTTGGCAAAATTATTTCCCCTGTACCTTCAAATAATTTTCTATTTTCTTTAGTTATCCTTCCAACTACTCTTATAGTAGCATCTGTTGGTACTGGTTTTTTATATTTCAATTCTAAAGATACTGTCACACCCCATATTTGGTCATCATTTATACTTACAGCTCTTCCAATAGTCTCATCTAATATTGCAGCAGACATACCTCCATGAACTCTCCCTGGATAACTCTGATGCCAATCTTTTGTATTACAAATTGATACAAGTTCTCCATTTTCAAGTTCATAAAAATCTGCTTTTAATCCTAATTCATTTTGTGTTCCACAAACTAAACAAGATTTACTACTATTTTGCTTTTTTAAAACCTTATACTTTCCCAAAAACTCCATCTCCTAACTAATATTGATAGCCACTTAATATTCATAATACTAAAATATATTATATAATATTAATTAAATCCCTGCAAATTTCTAATAAGCAAAAATAGGCTATTTCAGCATTAAAATCTTAATCCAAAGTATTATTTTCTAAAAAAAGCACAATATGATTTTATGTAATTAAAATTACCTAAAATCACATCATGCTTTAAAAATAAAATATATCTTATACCCTAAATATAAAACTATGCCACAATAAATTTTTTACTAATTCCCCCAATTATATGACCCAATTGTATTATATAAATTAAACTATAATTCTAAATTTCATTTACTATTAATTCTCCCATTTTCTTTGTCCCAACAACAGTTCCTATACTATTATATATATCACTAGTTCTGTATCCTTTTCTAAGTACATTTTGTACTGCATCTTCAATGCATTTAGCTTCATCTTCTAGATTAAAGCTATGTCTTAACATCATTGCCACAGATAAAATAGTTGCAATTGGATTTACAATATCTTTTCCAGCTATATCAGGAGCACTCCCATGTATTGGCTCATACATTCCAAAGCTATCTTCTCGAAGTGATGCAGATGGTAACATACCTATAGAACCTGTAACCATGGATGCTTCGTCAGATATTATATCTCCAAATATGTTATTAGTCACTATTACATCAAATTGGCTAGGGTCTCTTACAACTTGCATAGCAGCGTTATCAACATACATATGTGATAGCTCTACATCATCAAATTCTTTAGCTAAGCTCTCCATAATACCTCTCCAAAGTCTTGAACTTTCAAGCACATTTGCTTTATCTATACTGACAAGTTTATACTTTCTATTTCTAGCGATTTCAAAAGCCCTTCTTCCAATTCTTCTTATTTCATTTTCATTGTATACCTCTACATCATAAGCCTCTTCAACACCATCAATAATCTTTCTTCCACGTTTTCCAAAATAAATGCCCCCTGTTAACTCCCTCACAACAACAAAATCAATGCCTTTTTCTACTATATCTGCTCTAAGTGGTGAAGATTCCTTTATACTTTCATATATAGTTGCTGGTCTCAAATTTGCAAATAAACCTAAGGATTCTCTCAATTTTAAAAGACCTGCTTCTGGTCTTGTATCTCCCTTACATTTATCCCACTTTGGACCTCCAACAGCTCCAAGTAATACCGCATCGTTTTTTCGACATATTTCAACAGTTTTATCAGGTAGAGGTTCTCCAGTTTCATCAATTGCACATCCTCCAGCCAATACATATTCACAATCAAATTTATGATTAAATTTATAACAGATTTTATTTAAGACCTTTATACCTTCTTCTATAATTTCTGGCCCAACACCATCACCTTTTATGACTGCTATTTTACAATTCATACACCATTACCCCCTGTTTACCTTTATTGAGTTAATTAGACCTTCATTTGTTATGATATTTTGCATAAACTCAGGAAATGGTTCTGCCTTATATTCTGCTCCTTTTGTTATGTTTTTTATTACACCTGTTGAAAAATCCACTTCTATAGTATCGCCTTCTTCTATACTATTAGCAGCTTCCTCACATTCAAGTATTGGAAGCCCTATATTTATAGAATTTCTAAAAAATATTCTAGCAAAAGTTGATGCAATTACACATGATACTCCACTTTCTTTTATTACGATTGGAGCATGTTCTCTTGATGAACCACACCCAAAATTTTTAGTTGCAACTATAATGTCTCCAACCTTTACTTTAGATACAAATTTATCATCAATATCCTCCATACAGTGCGTTGCTAATTCCTTATAATCAGCTATATTTAAATATCTAGCTGGTATTATTACATCTGTATCTATATTATCACCAAATTTAAAAACCCTTCCATTAGCAATCATAAACTTTACCTCCCTTAAATTATTTCTGATGGTTTTGATATTTTTCCAGTTATAGCTGATGCTGCTGCTACAGCTGGACTAGCAAGATACACTTCTGAATCAACATGACCCATTCTTCCTACAAAGTTCCTATTTGTTGTTGAAACTGACCTTTCTCCTGCTGCAAGTATACCCATATGACCTCCAAGACATGGTCCACATGTTGGTGTAGAAACAGCTGCTCCTGCTTCTATAAAGGTAGTAATATAGCCTTTTTCTATTGCTTCAAGATATACCTTTTGAGTTCCAGGAAATATCATTACTCTAACTCCATCTGCAACTTTTTTACCTTTCATGATTTCAGCTGCAATTTCAAGGTCTGATATTCTTCCATTTGTACAAGAGCCTATTACAACTTGGTCTATCTTTATATCTTTCTCAATCTCATCTACTGTTTTAGTATTTTCAGGAAGATGTGGAAAAGCTACTGTTTCTTTTAATTCAGCTAAGTCAATTTCATATATTTCATCATAAATTGCATCTTCATCTGCTTCGTATACATTTACAACTTTTTCTGTTGTTGTACACTTATGTGAATTTATATATTCTATAGTTTTATCATCTACTGGAAAAATTCCATTTTTAGCTCCTGCTTCTATTGCCATATTACAAATAGTAAATCTATCATCCATAGATAGATTACTTACTCCATCTCCACAAAATTCCATAGATTTGTAAAGTGCTCCATCAACACCTATCTTCCCTATTATATGAAGTATCACATCTTTTCCAGTTATCCATTTATTTGGCTTATTCTTTAGGACAAATTTTATTGCACTAGGTACCTTAAACCAACATTTTCCTGTAGCCATCCCAGCTCCCATGTCAGTTGAACCTACGCCAGTGGAAAAAGCGCCTAATGCTCCATATGTGCAAGTATGAGAATCGGCACCTATGATTACATCTCCTGCTGTTACTATACCTTTTTCAGGAAGAAGAACATGTTCTATTCCCATATCTCCTACATCAAAGAAATTGACCACTCCTTTGGATTTTGCAAAACTTCTTGTAAACTTACACTGCTCTGCACTCTTTATATCTTTATTAGGTGTAAAATGGTCCAAAACTATTGCCACTTTAGACTTATCATAAACCTCTTCAATTCCTAACTTTTCAAACTCTCTAATAGCTACTGGTGATGTTATATCATTTCCTAAAACTATATCTAGGTTTGCTTCAATCAATTGTCCTTTCTTAACCTCATTTAAATTAGCATGTTTCGCTAAGATTTTCTGCGTCATAGTCATCCCCATTTTCTGCTTCCTCCTCAATATAACTTTTATTTATTGCATTCATAAGAGCATTAATAGCTGCTGTGTTTATATTTTCTGATATGCTTACCCCAAAATAAACTTTATCATTATGTTCTATTCCAACATAGGCTACACCTCTTGAATGTGAACCTTCCTCTAATGCATGTTCCCAATAATATCTAAATTTATAATCTTTCATGCCACATTGTTTTAATGCGTTGTTAAATGAATCTACAGGACCATTTCCTATTCCAACAATTCTTTGTTCATTACCCATATAGGTTACTCTTGCAGTCATCTCAATCATATTAGTATCATCAGAATCATCATTCTCATAATTTATTTCATCCATCGATTTTATCTTATACTTCTTAACTTTATAAGGACTCTCAACATCAATATATTCCTTCTTAAATAAGTTAAATATTGATTCACTACTAAGTTCCTCTCCTATTCTATCAGATTCCATTTTAACTACATTTCCAAAATGAGAATGCATATTTTTAGGTATCATGAAACCATAATCTGTTTCCATTATATAAACAGCTCCGCCTTTTCCTGATTGACTGTTTATTCTAATAATTTCTTTGTATTCTCTACCTATATCATGAGGGTCTATTGGTAGATATGGAACTTCCCAACAACCATCATTTCTAGTGTTAATTGCTATCATACCTTTTCTAATAGCATCTTGATGAGAACCTGAAAAAGCACAATGTACAAGATTTCCTGCATATGGATGTCTGTCATGTACTGTAAGTTTTGTACAATCTTCATATATTTCTATCATTTTATCGATATTACTAAAGTCTAACTCTGGATTTATTCCCTGTGTATAAAGATTAAGACCCACATTTACTATATCCATATTTCCAGTTCTTTCACCATTTCCAAATAATGTACCTTCAAGTCTATCTGCTCCAGCTAATAACCCAAGCTCACTTGCCGCTGTACAAGTCCCCCTATCATTGTGAGTGTGTAAGCTCATTATAATAGAATCTCTACAGCTTATATTTTCACAAAACCATTCTATTTGGTCTGCATATACATTTGGTGTTGCCATTTCTACTGTTGATGGAAGATTTATTATAACTTTCTTTTGTGGTGTTGGTTTCCACACATCTATAACTGCCTCACATATTTCAAGTGCATAGTCCATTTCTGTACCTGTGAAACTTTCAGGTGAATATTCAAAAATAAAATCTGTTTCAGGATATTTTTTTGCTTCTTCATTGAATAATTTTGCTCCCCCAACTGCTATATCTATGATTTCTTGTTTACTCATATTAAAAACCACTTCTCTTTGAAGAACAGATGTAGAGTTATATAAATGTATTATTGCTTTCTTACATCCTTTTACTGATTCAAATGTTTTTTCTATAAGATGAGCTCTGGATTGTGTAAGTACTTGTATAGTTACATCATCTGGAATCATATTTTCATCTATTAACTTTCTTAAAAATGTATACTCTGTATTTGATGCTGATGGAAAACCTACTTCTATTTCTTTAAATCCTGTATCCAAAATCATTTTGAACATTCTGACTTTTTCTTCTACATTCATAGGTGTTGGTAGTGATTGATTTCCATCTCTTAAATCGACACTACACCAAACTGGAGCTTTTGTTATTTCATTATCTGGCCATTTACGATTTGTCATTTTCATTCTATTATATTTTTTATACTTTCCATATTTCATGTTATTCCCCCTCTTCTTTGTTTTTTGTATTCAGTATACCTTGTATCGACGCAATTCTTCCCCTTTTTAATTCATAAGTACAAATGTTAAATTTATCATTAGAATAAAAATAACCTCATCTCTAGTAAAACTAGAGACGAGGTTTTGCTCGCGGTACCACTCTATTTAGCTTTTTAAAAAGCTCCCTTAGTAATAGTTACTACTAATTATTATAATAACTATTTTTCCTGTAACGTGGAAATACGGTTAACCTAAATTTTAAAACTTAGGAAACAGCTCCTAGACAAGTTCAGAATTATCAACTGCTAAATCACACCATACTTTAGCTCTCTGGAAGTTTCATGATTCTTACTACTTCTATTCATCGCTTTTTAAATCATTTAAATTTTCTAAATATTTTGATTTAATAGTTATTATATACACATTAAAATGTATTGTCAACACAAAAAAATAATTATCTGTATTTTTTTATTATTTATTTTTGTCAAGCAATCTTCTAAATCATGCTAACGATTAAAAATAGTATGGTATTACTCCTTAAATTTTTTTATCTTTTCATCTATTATACTCAATAATTTTTTTTCATCTTCCAAACTCAACGCATTTAATCTAACTTTGTAATTAAAATTATCAGCATATACATTTAATATATTTTTTGTCACTTCTATTTTTTCTATTACTTTATAATTAAATTTTTGATTTTTTCTAGCTTTTATACTGAAGATACATTGATTATTTATTGATATTGAATGATTATCAAGAGTAAGATATACTTTTCCCTTATATCTATTTGAAAAATCACGACCTTGTTTAAAAAGAAAAACTGCTGTTATTATACATAAAAGATACAAAAATGTTGTTGAATATATAAAAATTGTGGCCAAGATTATAAGGGCTAAAACCATATTTATAACCATTCCCTTTTTGAAATAACCATTGTCATAATAATTCATATAGATAAACTTATTTTTACTCAAATTTTCTCACTCCTAAAACTCTAAAAATTTATATTAAAAAACTCTACAATTTCATCTTCATGATAATTTATTACTAGTTCTTCTGGAAAATTTACTGATTTTAAAACTTTCTCTGCACTTTCAAATTCACCTATAGAATAACATATATGAGAATCTGTACCAAGAATAACTCTTACACCATATTGTTTACATAACAGCAACATTTCACTTGCATTTTCCCAAGTTCCAGTTCTATGAGAATTCGAACTTAATGAAGAGTTGTTTATTTCTAAAAGAATATTTTTATCCTTTGCTTTTTTTACTATAGACCCATAATCTAAAGGGTATCTACTATCATCTGGATGCCCAATTATCTTTACTTTAGGTTTATCCATCACTTTTAAAATAGCATTTGTATTTTCTCCTTTTGTACCTGAAGCTATACAAGGTCTATGCAAACTTGCAATTATATAATCTAAATGTTGTAGCATATCTTCTGGAACATCTAAGTTTCCATCATAATCCATGATATTTCCTTCTATACCTCTAAGAATCCTTAAATCTTGTATTTGACGTGGAAGTAGATGTAAATTATAGAAGTAAAATGGATGTGGTCCTCCTGGCATATTAGGACCATGATCTGATATACCTAAATATTTTATATTTTTTTGAATTGCTTCTTCAACGTTTTCTTTAAAAGTACTATGTGCATGTCCACTTATTAAAGTATGACAATGTACATCTATAATAGCTTTTTTCATTAAATTTCCTCCTAATATCTTATATAAATTTTGTAGATAGTTAAAGGGCTATTTTAAAACTAAAGCTGTCAAAATAGACAGAGTAATGTTTTAAAACAGCCCCCCTTTTTGATTATTTTATATTTCTAAGTCTTTAAATTTATCTTTAAATAATTCTCCAATACTTCCTAGAGATTCTTCTACTTCTAAAAACTCTGTTATATCTTCTTCTGGTTCTCTAGTTGCCTCTTTTATTGAAACTAACATTCTCTTAGTTTTTGGTTTAAAATCAAGAATTTTAACTTTAATTTCGTCTCCAATATTAACAACATTAGTAACTTTAGCTACTCTAGTATCACTCAATTCAGAAATTGGTAAATAAGCATCTACACCTTCTTTGATTTGAACAAAGGCTCCCTTTTCTATAATTCTAAGAACTTTAGCATTAACAACATCATCAACTTGTAATTCTTTTGCTATTAAATCCCATGGGTCATTGTTTATATCTTTTAATGCTAGTGCAATTTTTTTAGTTTCTTGATTTACATCTAATACATAAACTTCCACTTCTTGGCCTTCAGAGACAACATCTTCAACACTTTCAACTCTTGCCCAAGCTAGGTTATTTATATGTGCTAATCCTTCAATTCCACCAATATCTATAAAGGCACCATAAGGCATTATCTTCGTTACTTTACCATCTCTTTTTTGACCAACTTCAAGAGAATTAAATAATTCTTCTTTAGCTAATTTAATACGAGCTTTTTCTTCTTCTCTTTCATGTTTAATTCTAGCTCTTTCGGCTTCTTTTTCTGCCTTAATTTGAACTCTTCTTTCTTCTCTCTCTTTATTTATACGTTCTTGTAATACATCTCTATGAGATGCTACAAATCTATTTTTTCTAGCATCCATTTCTTTTATATATACTTCTAAGTTAAGACCAACAAATTTAGACGTATCTGTAATAAATTTTGTGTCAAGCTGAGAAATTGGTATAAAAAATGTATATGTATTGTAATTAGCAAATACACCTTTTTCTATATTTTTTTCAACATTTACAGTTATTATTCTATGTTCATCATAAGCTTTGTGTAAATCAGCAAAATCTTTTTTTCTATCTAACTGTAACTTAGATAAAGTTATTGTTCCATCTTTTTGAGATACTTTTGTTATTATAGCAGTTATTTCATCATCTATATGATACAAATCTTCTATAGGTTGATTTTTTTCTATATTTAATTCACTTATAGGTATTATTCCATCAAACCCATAACCTAATTCTAGTTGTACTTCGTCATTTCTCACTGCAGTTATTTTTCCAGTTATCAATTCCCCAACTTTCACTTTGCTGAACACTTGCTCTTGTTGCTCAAGTAGCTCTTGCATTGTTAAATCATTTTCCATTATATAAACATCCTTTCCTCTTATTGATTATCATATCTGTAAATATTATACCATTAATATTGCAAATACTTACATTTTTCTTACTATAATTTTAAATTTTAATTCTAGTTTATATCTTTGTAAATTATAAAAAATATCTTCTTAAATTAAAATACAAATTTTAATTTTTATCTAATAAGATATGCTCCTAAAAACCTTATACTATTTAGATTTTACTCCTGTATTGCTTTAGGTTTTGATAGAGAACCTTTATAAAATATAAAGAAACAAATTGCTGTAATAGTAGCTGCTGTTATATCGGCAACTGGCTCTGCTAAAAGTACAGCAAAAAGTTTTTCATCAAAAAACATTGGAAGTATAAATATTAAAGGTATTAAAAGCACAACTTTTCTAAGAAGAGCTAAAATTAAAGATATTTTTGCTTTTCCAAGCGCTAAAAATGTTTGCTGGCAAGCTAATTGTATTCCAAACATAAAAGAACCAGCAAAATATATTTTTATACTCCAACTAGTCATACTAAGTAATTGTGGATTTTTGTTAAATATACTGACAAAAACCGTAGGGAATATCATAAGTAGAATCCACAAAATTGCAGAATATGTAAAACATGACAATAAACATAACTTAAAGGTCTTTTTTACTCTATCAATCTGTCCTGAACCATAATTGTAACTTATTATCGGCTGTGCCCCTTGTGTAAATCCCATGTTAGGAAGCATAAGAATTTGCATTATACTACTCATTATTGCCATTGAACCTACTGCTAAATCGCCTCCATACATCTGTAATTTGCTATTTAATGCTATAAGCACTAAACTCTCTGTAGATTGCATTATAAAAGGAGAAATTCCTAGCCCCAATACCGGTAAAATAATACTTGCTTTAGGCATCATGTATTTCTTTTTTATCTTAAGTATACTTTTCTTTCCAAATAGAAATACCAATACCCAAATAGCAGAAACTCCTTGTGCAATTATAGTGGCTAATGCAGCTCCTTTTACTCCCATACCAAATCCAAATATAAAAATTGGGTCTAGTATTATGTTTATCAAAGCTCCTATAGCAACCGTAATCATACCCGTTGTCGCAAATCCTTGAGTATTTATAAAAGTATTCATACCTAATGAAATTTGAACAAATACTGTACCTATTAAATAAATATTCAAATAATCCATTGAGTATCCAATTGTAGATTCGCTTGCTCCAAATAGCCAAAGTAAGGGTTCTTTTCCAATCTGAAAGCCTATAGTCAAAAGTATCGCCAAAATAACTAACACAGAAAAACTATTACTCATTATTTTCTCTGCTCCATCATTATCCTGTTCGCCCATTTTTATAGCAGCTAGAGGACCTCCCCCCATACCAATTAAATAACTACATGAAGTTATTATAATTATTATAGGAAATGCTACTCCGACACCTGCCATAGCAACTTCTCCACTTTCCATTCTACCAATAAAGATTCTATCTACTATGTTGTACAAAACATTTACAATTTGTGCAATAATAGCTGGTGTAGCCAATTTAAAAAGCAATTTACCCACATTCTCACGACCTAAATCAGTATTTGAATTTTCCATCTTAAAACCTCCTTAATAATTTAATATTTAAATCTATTACTATTAAAAATACATTTTATATAAAAACTTTATTTTATTGATAGACAAGTTTAAATTAATTTCCTCATAAATAATACTATACTATATTTCTTTTATCATAGTAAATATTTTAATACCAAATGAATTTAAATATTTTGCCTAAATAAAAAATATTTTTCACATACTTTCATAAAAAAACTATCCAAATATACTATTGGATAGTTTTATATTATATGTAGAGAAAGGGCTGATACTATAACTCCAGACAATAAATTGCCCAAAAATACCCCTATAAAAGCATCTTTTATTCTCATTTTTAGGATTGAGGCTATCGCAGATGCAGTCCATGTTCCTGTTGTTGGAAGTGGTATACCTACAAATAGTATTATACCTATTATTGAAACGCTTTTTAATTTCTTCATTCTTGAATTTATTTTTTTATCAATTGTGTTAGCAAGTCCCTTAAATAACTTTTTCCCTCTCAAAAACTGCAAGATGTGTCTAAACGTCAATATCAAGGGAATTGATACCAAGGTAGAACCAATCACACTAAATACATAAACCCATATAGGATTTAAGCCCATTGCAATGCCTATAGGAATGGCTCCTCTTAATTCTGTTACAGGAACCATAGACAAAATTAATATGTGCAAATATCCCAAACTATCCCCTCCTATTCTAAGTGATATAAAGCTACGAATTTATTTGTTCTATAACCTCACCATTTTTCTTGTTAACCAAAAATGCATTTTTAGCTAAGGAAAGCATAGGTAAATCACTTTTGGAGTCTGAGTATGCATATGAATTTTCATAATCAATCTCAATTCCAAGTTTATCTAATACAGCATTTATTCTCTGTATTTTTTCAATTCCCTTGCAGTTTTCGCCAATAAATTGGTTTTTGTATCTTGAATTTTCACAAAATAGTTCCGTACCTATAACCTCATCTGCAAAATCATAGTACTTAAAGTACTTCATATATGCATATGGAGATGCAGTTATCATAATTACAACATTATGTTCTTCTTTGTTTTTATATATTACTTTTTTCATAGACTCATTAATTTTTTTCATTATACAACTATCAAAAAAATCTTTTAACTCATCTTCGCTAAAATCTACTATTGGATAAAAGATTGCCTCTTTGGCTTTTTTCAAAGGGACTATTTTAACCAAATACATGATTAGAGTAAAAATTATGTATGGCAATTTTATAATAGTCTTAAGTGTTTTATTTTTTAAAGAATAAATAAAAAAGTCTACCATACTATCAGTATTTATAACAGTATAATCTATATCGAGCAATAATACACCTTTTTTCATAAGTATTTCCCCACCCTATCACTAAAAAATTAATATTATTAAACATGCAATTACCCATAAAATTACGTTTATTTTTAAAGCATTATCTTTTAGTACAATGTCAGTAGGATTTCCTTCATTTGTTTTATTAATTATATAATTATATCTAAGTACACCATAAACTACAAATATTGTTGTAAATATCATATCTGGCTTTTCTGGATTACTTGTAGAATATAATGCATAACATACAATTGTAGAACTTAATATAACTATCATCATTTGATTTAAATTTTCTATATCATAATCTTCTAGTATTTTTCTATGCTCAACTGCATCATCTTTTAAAATTATTATTTCTTTTTTACGTTTTCCAAGAGCTAAATACAGAGATAAAAAAAATGTACATAATATTATCCAGTTTGATAATCTAACATCTATAGCTACACATCCTGCATAAACTCTAAGTATAAAACCAAGAGATATAGAAAACACATCTAATAGAATTATATTCTTTAACTTAAGAGAATATAATATATTATTTATCAAATATAAAATGAGAATTATAGTCAGTTTGAAATTAATAATCGTTGACAAGCAAATTGAAATTAGAGCTAAAACAACAAATAATATATTCGCACTTCTTTTACTTATTCTTCCACTTGCTACTGGTCTATTACGTTTTTTAGGATGTTTTTTATCTTTATCCATATCTATAGCATCATTTAATGCATATGCTGATGATGATATCAAACAAAAACACACAAAAGCTATAAATGTATTTAACAATAGACTTATATTTAGTATATTGTTTGAAAATATTATAGAAGCAAATATAAATAAATTCTTTATATACTGCTTTATTCTCATTAATCTTATATAATCTGAAATTTTAGTAAGAAGATTAATTATTGTATTTGTCTGTTTCATAAACTTACTACCCTTCAACATTATTTTTTAAACAGGATATGATTTTATCCCAATATTTAAAATTTCTATAAATCCATTGATATTACTAATTATTATAGTGACTAGCAACAATGATAAAAATATATTGTACATGCTTTTTTCATTTTTTCTAAGTGCTTTAGTAAAGTAAGCTAATAAAACTATAACTGCAAAACTAAAATTTATAGTCATTATACTTGAATTAGTTAGATTGTACCCTATTATACCATGTAAAACTAAATTAAATAAAATTATTCCCATACACAACTTAGGAACTCTTTTTTCTGAGTTCTCAATAACTGCTAAAACACAAAAACAAAATGCTAATAAAGTAAGAATAACTGGTATTGTTGCAACTTCTCCATTTTGCAAAAATAGTCCTTTTTTAATCTCCGCTCCAGGAAAATAAAAAACTGAATACAATAATCTTTCTATAATCATTGCAACTTTTTCTAAAATAGGCTCTCCACTTATAAACTTTGTATCATATTGTATTACATTTCCAAGATTCATAAAACTTTCATAAGATTTTGTTGAAACTACACAAATATATGCCATTAAAATAAATGTAATTAAATGCTTTAATATTTTACCTATTTTCAACTTAAATTCAAATATTATGTTAAGCAAATACAAATATATATTACTAATAGTTATTCCAAATAATGGTATAGCTGCTAATTCTACTAAATAAGAGTTTTTTCCATTCATTTTATTTGCAATAAATATAAAAAATATTAATGTAAACTGACTATATATAAATCTTTCTACATTCAAGGTCATAAATAGTTGTGGAAAAGAAAATATCATTATCATAGTAAGTAAAATTAAAGTTAATCTCTGCATTTTTATTTTTTTAATATGATTAAAAACTAAAGTTATAGATGTAGCACTAGTTATTATTTGTAGACAAATCAATCCAAATCCATAAGCACTATTAAAATCGGTTGTCCCTGGATTTGCTATCGAGGTACATAGTAAATATATTGGATATGCAAAAATTGATATAATAGCTGAAAATAATACATGCTTGCTATTATCTTGATTTATAGCAAATACATTTAAATTGAATAGTACACCTGTATCTGTATCTAATAATACATCATAAGTGTTGTTCAAATCATAAAATATTGTAGTTTTAGAAAAGAATGCTATCGTTATTATTAAATAAGTTATTGTGACTAATATAAATAAAAACATCTCATTTTTATATTTAAATATATTATTTTTCAATATATATCACCCTCCATTCATTATATAGGATTTGTTACTACCTACAATTTATTCTTTTAATTATAATAATCATTTTTATAATATCCTTACTTGTTTTATTGTAATTGAATAATTCCTTATTTACAACCACAATATTTACTTTATTAAAAGCTATAATTAAATAAAAATTATTTGTGTAATATATATTGGAAGCCTATAAAATTAGAGTTTGCAAGTGATTTCAATGTAAAATATTGGAATGATTCAATATAAAAATAGATGCTGTCAGTTAGTGTAGATAAAATTTCACTACAATAAATCAAAGCATAATATAAGGTGCTGTATCAAAATAGAGATAAGCCTCTTTTTCATTGTTGAAATGCTGAAAATATATTTGATTTCATACAAAAAAGAGTGCCTCATGAACTAAAAAGTTCATTTTGAGACACACCCTTATAAATTAAGCTATTATTAAATACTATACAAATTTTAAGTACATTATAAATTGATTATACTGTAACATTATTAACTCCATTTTCTTCCCATTGTTTAATTTCTTTTAACCTAGCAATTATCGGCAAATGCTGAGTACACTCAATTTCACATTTTCCACAAGCTATACATTCTTTAGCTTTTGCTTTACTATTCATTGTATAATTCCAATGTGCTAGCCCATAAACCGATTTTATCATTTCTTCATCACTCTTTTTAAACATCTGTTTTTCATTATAGAAAAGCATATATGCTGGAGTGTTTATATCTTTTGGACATACTTTACAGTATCCACAACCTGTACATATTTCATTCATGTTTTTACTTAATCTAGTTTCAATATCATGTATATCTTTATCTGAATATATTTTGTTCTCATCTGCAATTTTACAAGCATCATCTATATCCTGCTTTTTATTAACTCCTATTAACGATATATTTATTTGTGGAATTCCTATGTTAAATCTTAAAGCTGATTCTACAGTACTTTCACCTTCTCTTGCTAGAAAAGAAAGCTCTTCATTGTACTTTGGAATAGTTCCACCACTTAATGGATTCATAGCGACAACACCATATCCATTTTCAACAGCATGTTTAGCACCCTTTAATCTATATGGAAAGTTTAATATATTAATTCCCATAGTAACACCTTCAAACTTATTTTCATCAAGAACTTTTATGACTTCATCTCCTGGCTGATGAGATGAAAATACTATGTGGTCTATCAATCCTTCTTCTTTACATTTTAATAGACCCTCATACTGACCTCCAGGTCTCATTGCAAATTCATAATGTTCCATTTTTCTAATATTCCATATATGATAGAAATTTATTTTAGATACGCCCAATCGCTCTATTGACTTTTTTACAGCATCAATTGCTTTTTCTGCTGTGTCGTATTCTTTTGGCTTCCCTTTTGTAGATACGTAAAAATCTGTTTTACCACCTTTTATCATTTGTCTAAATGCTAGTCCAAATATATCCTCGCTTCTATCATCACAATACCCTGGTGCTGTATCAAAATAATTAATGCCTTTTTCATATGCATATTTAATTAAGTCAGCATTTTCTTGGTCGCTTTTCTCTAAATCAAATCTTAATCCTCCATATCCAACTACTGAAACCATTTTCCCAGTCTTTCCATATTCAACGTATCTCATAATAAATTCCTCCTTAGGTATATTAAGACTTAATTTCTCTATAAAAAATATTATACCATAAATATTTTCAGAAAATATTTATGGTATAATATTTTTTTTATGAATTATAAATTTTTATACTTAGGTCTTCATAGTCAAATTAAAAACTATAAAAAGGTTCAATATGCACTATTACTTGAGCATTTTCATTAATTTCTTCTTGTATTTGTTTCTCAATTTTATGCGTTAAGTCATGAGATTGCTCTACACTTATAAATGGGTCTACCATTACATGCATATCAATATAAATAACACTCTTACTACCTCTACTTCTAATATTATGCACATCTCTCACTTCATTAAATTCAAATACAATTTCCCTTACATACTCTTCATCTACAGCTACTCTATCAACTAAAATTCCAATAGATGGTTTAAATATTCCATAAGCTGAATAAATTATAAACCCAGAAATAATAATAGGAACTACAGATTCTATTATTACTGGAAATCCTAACTTAACACCAACTAAAGTAACCAATACTCCTAAAGACACAAATATATCACTTCTTGTATGCAATGAATCTGAAATCAAGACATAACTATTCAGTTTAGTTCCAACTCTATATTCATATATACAGACAAAAATATTTATAAAAAGAGTAATGACTAAAGCGATTAAACTTTCTATAGTTATAGAAGGTGTAACTGGGTTTGCTAGTCTTGATATAGAACTAAGAATTATCTTAACTGCTATAACAAATAACATACCACTAATAAATAAACTGGTTATAATTTCAAATTTTTTATGCCCATAAGGATGATCTTTATCTTTTGGTTTAGATGCAAAAAAAATACCTATTAATCCTACTATATTAGATGCTCCATCTGACAGAGAATGAAACCCATCTGCTGTCATACTATAGCTTTTAATTTTATTACCAATAATTATTTTTAATAATGCTACAGCAAAATTGGCAAATAAAATTATCCATAACACTTGCTTCACTTTTTTATAATTATCCATAACTGTATACCTCCTCCCTTCGACTTAATCGAAAAAAGACTATGTATCAATATCAATTGACTAGATAAGCAAATTGTATATAAGCACACTTACTATATTTATATTCAAAGTTGGTTGTACTTGTTCATTCAATTTAAAAATTAATTATGAATTAAAAACTATAATATAGGTTTTGTATACAAAAAAAATAAGTTATAGATAGTATTTAAAATACTATCTATAACTTAAGTTCATAATATAAACTATTAATTTTCTATACTAAACCTTCTTTAACTAAGAATGAATGAGCAACTTCTTCTGGTGATTTTCCAAGCTCATCAACTTGATAGTTAAGTTCTCTCATAGTTTCTTCATCTATTTTTCCTGAAAGCATATTCATCACTTTCTCTAACTCAGGATATTTCTTTAGAGTATCTTGTCTCACTAATGGAGCTGCATAATATGGAACAAAGAAGTTTTTGTCATCTTCTAATATCTTAAGATTAAACTTTTTAATAAGACCATCAGTTAAAAATGCATCTACAACCTGAGATTCATCATTGTCTAAAGCTGTATATCTTAAACTTCCATTCATAGCTTTTACATCTTTGAATTTTAGACCATAATCTCTAGAAATACCTACAAAACCATCTTCTCTATTTTCAAACTCTAAAGTTGGTGAGAAAGTAAAGTCACTACTATATTTAGTTAAATCAGAAATAGTGTTTATTCCATACTTCTCTGCAGTTTTAGGCATCATGGCCAATGTATAAGTATTGTTAAATCCAATAGGGTCAAGTAAAGTTAATTGATTCTCTTTTTCCATAGTATCTTTAACAACTTTATATGCTTCATCAGCATCTTTAATTGGTGCATGCTTCATTACATTTACTAAAAGTGTACCTGTATAATCTACATACATATCAAGTTCACCAGACTTAATAGCATTAAATGCAACAGAAGAACCACCTAGATTTAAATTCTTTTTAACGTTAAGGTCTGTATTTTTCTCTATCAATTCAGCATAAACATTACCAAGAATAAGTTGTTCTGTATAATCTTTAGAGCCTATAGTTATTGTCTCTTTTTTGCTTGAAAAACTTGAACCAAAAGTAACAAATAACATTGCAATAATTATTATAGCAGACACTACTTTAAGTCCTATATAATTTTTCTTTGGAACCTTTGGATTTAACCCTTTTGGAGTAACTGCAACTTCAATCTTACTAAATAAATAATCAACTAATAATGCAATTATACATGATGGAATTGCTCCTGCTAAAATCATATTGTTATTTACAGTTTGTACACCTGAAAATACTAAATATCCCAGACCACCAGCACCTATAAATGCTGCAAGAGTCATAAGACCAACCGCTGTAACAGCAGATATTCTAACCCCACCCATTATTATAGGCAAAGCTAAAGGAAACTGTATTTTAAATAAAGTTTGGTTTCTTGTAAGACCAATACCTTTAGCAGATTCTAATACTACTGGGTCAATACTTGTTATACCTATATATGTGTTCTTTACAATTGGTAATAATGAATATACTACTACCATAAATATTGCTGGTTTGCTTCCTATACCAAGTACTGGTACAAGAAGACCCAAAAGTGCCATTGATGGAACTGCTTGAACTAAGTTTACAAATCCAAGCACAATTTTTCTAAGAGATGAGATTCTTGAAATAATTATTCCTAGAGGGACACCCACTAGTATAGCTATCAAAATGGATGTAACAGTTAAGCTCATATGTTGTATCAAAAGCTCTATAATCTTATCTTTTTGCAATAGTATAAAATTGAAAAAATTACCCAAGGACACTCACCTCCATTTCTAGGAATTGCTCACTTAAAACAGAAAGTAAACTACTTCTAGTAATCAGTCCTACTAGTTTATTTTCACTTGAAACAACTGGAATATATCCAACTGAATTACAGTTCATTATATTTAGTATTTCCACTAAATTATCACCTTCATTTACATGCAAAGGCTCTCTTGACATAATATCACTAAGCAATGTCGATTTATCATGAATATCTTTCATATCTTTTACAGTAACAATACCTTTTAGTGTTCTAGCTCTATCTATGATTAGTAAGCTATCAACCTTACTGCTTCTCATAATTTCTATACCTTGAGTTACAGTTCTTGTTGAATTAACAGCAATAGGATTTTTTATCATAATATCTTTTGCTTTTATATATTCTGGATTATCCCAAACTCTATCTTCTCCAATAAAATCTTTTACAAAATCATTTGCTGGATTTCTAAGTATGTTCTCTGGAGTATCATACTGTGCTATTCTTCCATCTTTCATAATACAAATCTTATCAGCTATCTTTAAAGCTTCATCCATATCATGAGTTACAAATATTATAGTTTTTTTCAGTTCATCTTGAAGAGAAAATAATTGTTCTTGTAAAGATGTTCTTGTTATTGGGTCTAAAGCACTAAAAGGCTCATCCATTAATATTATTTCAGCATCAGTTGCAATGGCTCTTGCAACACCAATTCTTTGCTGTTGACCCCCACTAAGCTCTGAAGGATACTTATTTAGAAAATCATCACTATCAAGACCTACCATTTCAAGTAGTTGTAAAGTTCTTGCCTCAATTTCTTCAACTGACTTTTCCTTTTTTAGACGTGGAATTAACTCTATATTCTCTTTTATTGTAAGATGAGGAAATAGACCTGTGTTCTGTATAACATATCCTATTTTCCTTCTAAGTTCTATTTCATTTTCTTGAGAAATTGGTTTACCATTAATATATATTTCACCAGATGTAGGTTTTATTAATTTGTTTATAAGCTTCAAAGTAGTAGTTTTCCCACAACCACTTGAGCCAATTAAAACCACCAATGTGCCTGTTTCAACGGCTAGAGAAATATCATCTAATACTACATTATTTCCCATTTTCTTGGTTACGTTTCTTATCTCTATCATAATTTATCATCCCCTCTTTCGACAAGCAACCTTTGTCATCGCAATAAGTTGTTTTTATAATTATATCACAATATCCCCTTTATGTAAACAAAGTACGACTTTTGGGTTAATACATATTAGTAAACATTACTGTAAATACCAAGCATTTGTATACAATATTCAAAATCAAAAAATATAAAAAATAATAAAAAAATCTCGATAAAATAATACAACACTAGCCTTAATTATATATAATTAAAACTAGTGTTAATTCATTCATTTAAACAAATAGTTATAGTTGAATACTATCCATATACTCAAATAAAGTAATGTCTTTATAAGTTTCTTTTTTATCACTTAAGTTTGATATTGTGACTCCTAATAGTCTAATTTGTTTTCCATTCATTTCAACATTTCTCAATAAATTGTCAACACCACTTCTTATATCATTATATTCATCAATATAATGTTCTAAACTAAGACTTCTAGTTATCTGTGTAAAATCCTCATACTTAATTTTTAATGTCAACGTCTTTCCAAATTTCTCAGAGTTTCTTAATCTATGGCATACTTCCTCACAAAGTTCATCAAGGATATTACGTGTTTCCTCTTCGTCAATATCTAAGTTATGACTTAGTGTGGTCTCTGCTCCAACAGATTTTCTAACTCTATTTGGCTCTACTGGTCTGTCATCTATACCCCTCGCAAATTTATATAAGTCATATCCTCTCTTCTTAAATATACTCTCAAGTTCAAATAAATCTAAACATCTTAAATCATATCCTGTTTTTATACCTAAATTTTTAAGAGTATTTGAAGTGACTTTTCCAACACCAAAAAATTTACTTACAGGCAATTTATCTAAAAAATCCTGAACATTTTCTTCATTTATTACAGTCAGTCCATTAGGCTTTTTTAAATCTGATGCTATCTTAGCAAGAAATTTATTATATGAGATACCTGCTGAAGAGGTAAGTCCAACTTCCTTAAATATATCTCTTTTAATTTGCTTTGCTATTTCAATTGATGAATCAATATTCTTTTTATTTTTCGTTACATCTAAATATGCTTCATCTAAAGATAGTGGCTCTACTAAATCTGTGTATCTATAAAATATATTTCTTATTTGATTTGATACACTTTTATAGACCTCAAATCTAGGTCTTACAAAAACTGCATATGGGCACCTATTATAAGCTACAGCGGATGGCATAGCTGAATGTATGCCAAATTTTCTAGCCTCGTAAGAACACGTTGCAACTACTCCTCTGCTTTGTGGATTTCCACCAACAACCACAGGTCTACCTTTTAATTTTTTATTGTCTCTTTGTTCTATAGACGCATAAAAAGCATCCATATCTATATGAATTATTTTTCTATGAAGCTCCATTATTATCACCTTTTAAAGTATAAATAGATTAAATTTATTTACATCACTGTTTTAATTATACCAAACTTATGTTTCTTTATGCTATTTTTTCATTTATTTTATTTATATATCAATATTTTCTCTTACTAAAATAGTTTATAATCAACTAATTCAATATAATTTATAAAAAATCATAAAAAACACTTGCAAAAACTAGGTAAAAGCTTTACAATAGGTATTCCAAGGAACTAAATTAAAATTCCTTATGGATAACAGTATATATATTAATTTAAATGGGATGTTTTAAAAATAAAAGACTGCCTTATACAAGACAGTCTACTGATTTTATTATAATTGTAATGGACTGCTCAAACTATTACTTTAAAACAGCCCATATTTTTTTGTATAATTATATTTTTAGCTATAGTAAAGATTTTGTGAAGGATACTCTGGGTCACAAGTTACATCTATACCAAGCTTTCTAAATGTTTGTTCATCATCTCTATTTAATATAGTAGTAGAATGAGCTTGACACCCTTTTAATAAAGCTAACTTTTCCATAGCAAATTGTGCAGTTGGATTAGTTACAGCGCAAATACTAAGAGCAGTTAAAACCTCTTGACAGCTAAGTGAAACATTTCTACTTGCTAAAGTTTTTGTTTTTAAATTTATAATAGGCTCTAATATTACAGGTGATATTAAATGCATATCATCAGATATATTGGCTAAATGTTTAATTGCATTTAGTACTGCTGCTGCTGTTCCATTCATTAAGTCAGAACCTTTACCAGTTAATATTGTCCCATCTTCTAATTCTAGTGACACTACAGGACAAGTATCATTTTTATCAGCATTTTCTTTTAACTTATTACTGTAATTTCTAGCAGGTAAAACAACGTTTCTATCTTCTGGCTTTAAGTTAAGTTCTTCCATAATCATTTTCATTCTATCATAAGTACCTTTATCAACTTGTCCCTTTTTATACTCACAGGCAGTTTTAAAGTATCTTCTTATAATTTCTTCTATAGAAGCTTTTCTTATTACTTCATCATCTATTATTCCAAAACCAACTCTATTAACACCCATGTCAGTTGGAGATTGGAAAATTGATTCTTTTCCAGTTATTTTTTCTATTATTTTTTTAAGCACTGGGAATAACTCTAAATCTCTATTATAGTTTACTGACATTTCACCATAAGTTTCAAGATGGAATGAATCTATCATATTTACGTCTTTTAAATCTACTGTAGCTGCCTCATAAGCTATATTTAAAGGATGTTTCACAGGTATATTCCAAACTGGGAATGTTTCAAATTTAGAATATCCAACTACATTTCCTCTTTTATTTTCATGGTATAACTGACTTAAGCAAGTACCAAGTTTTCCACTATTAGGTCCTGGTGCTGTTACTACTACAATTGGCTTTGTAGTTTCTATATAATCATTTGCTCCATATCCTTCATCACTAACTATAGTTTCAACATCTGAAGGATATCCCTTTGTTGGATAATGTTTATAAACTTTGATTCCTCTACGCTCTAACTTATTTATAAATACAGTCGTTGCAGGTTGTCCCTCAAATCTAGTGATTACTACACTATTTACATCTAGTTCATAACCTCTTAAATCATCTATTAATCTTAAAACTTCCATATCATAAGTGATACCAAAGTCACCTCTTATTTTATTTCTTTCTATATCTCCTGCATACACGCAAATTACAACTTCAACTTTTTCTTTCATATGTTGTAATACTTTTATCTTTGCATTTTCATCAAAACCTGGAAGTACTCTTTTTGCATGAAGGTCTCCCATTAATTTTCCTCCAAACTCCAAATAAAGCTTGTCAAAATTATTTACTCTCTCTAAGATATATTTAGACTGCTCTTCTAAATATTTTTTGTGGTCAAATCCTATTTTCATCTTAACACCTCACTAAATTAAATTTCTTTTTGATAACAGTATGTTTATATATATTTTTTTAGTAAAACATCTTATAAAAAAATGTTAATACTTTTTCACTCAAAGTAATATTATACATTTAAGATTAATTTTTTTCAAGATAGTTTTATGGTAAATAAGATATACTTATATTATTAATAAAATAAGAATATTATATTTTATATATTTAAATATAATATTCTCATCTTAATGTTAATTTATTTTAATATTTTTATACATACTTTATTCTAAATTTAAAACCTTCCTAATATCTTCTATACCTTGATAAACTTCTTGTTTAGAAAAATTCATAGACTCTAATTCTTCATCAGTTTTTTCCATAAGCATAGTATAAAATTCTATTGCTATATACTGCATATTTTCACTATTTACAGTTTTAGCTTTATCAAATAAAATTTCTTCTGCTTCATTCACATTTCCCTGGAAAACTAATCTTTTTAAAGTTATTAATATAACTTCTTCTTCAGTATTATATACTAAATCTTTTTCTTCATATTCACTGTATTTTTTCCCCAATAAGAATCTTGCAACCATAAGTTTTATCTCATTGAAAATCTTATCCACTATAGCCATATTTACATCTCCTATAAATAAAATTTATTTTCTTTTTAATTATACCAAACTTTCTAGAGAAAATTATTGTATGTAAATAAAATAATGAATAAATAATTTTTGAATAATAAAAAAAGAAGGTAGCGGGGGATATCCGACTACCTTCAAACACTAGATTGTGATTGGTTTGGTATTTTGTTTATACCCACCATAAGCTTCTTTAAATCATTTAAATTGATTTTTTTAGCATCCACATCCTCCATCAAAAACGTCACCACATTCGCAAAGTATTAATAATAATATTAAGAAAGGTATCCATGCACATAAGTCCATTTCAGCCCAACAGTCTTGGAATGCTAAGAATAAGAAAAATAATATTATTATCCACCAAGCACATCCGCCAAATCCGCCTTCACCAAAAAATCTATCCAACATAATATGTTACCTCCTAGTTATTTTGTATGTGGAGTTTCAGCTCCTAAAATATACTATGTTTAAGGTCTCATATTTGCTAATGATTTTTTTAAATTTTTTTATACAATTTTTCAGAAAACACTATTGACTTACACTTAACTTATTTCCGTCACTATCTATAACTATGTCTCCATTAGAAGTAAGAAAAGTTTTTATATCTAATTTTTTTAATATTTCTAATACTTCTTCATCAGGTTCTTTTTTCTGTGAGCAAGTAATAGCAGCATATTTTGGTGAAATAGATTTAAAAAATGCTTCACTTAATTTATCATACCTTCCATGATGAGGAATTTTCACAAAATCGTATTTTAAAGTATTTTTACTTATAAATTCAGCTAAACGTTCTTCTTCTGCATCTCCTGCAAACAAAAAGTTATGTGTTCCATAATTTATACTAGTGATTATCGAGTAATCGTTTGAACTCTCATAATTACTTTTTAAAGCTGGCTGTATGCTTATTTTTGCTTTATTGATTACAATATTCATTTTTTCTTTCAATACTGTAGGCTCTATACCAGTTTTTTTAAGCGAGTTAATATATTCATCATATTGTTTACTATCTTTTTTATAATTTGCTTGTATTAAATTATTCACTTTAACACTGGACAACACACTATCAACTCCACCTATGTGGTCTTTATCTAAATGAGTTAAAATTAGATAATCAAGCGTATTTATACCTTTTTCTTTTAAATTATTAACTATTTGTTCACCATCTTTATCTTCTCCTGTATCAATCATTATAGCTTTCTTGCCTATCTCAATTAATATGCAATCTGACTTTCCAGTATTTAGTATAGTAGTTTTAAATGCAGTATTTTCTATATCATTTTGAATATTATTTTGACTCATACTATTTTTCTCACTATCTAAATAAGATTTACTTGTTGATTCTGTCTTACCATTAGCAGTTACATTTACTACAATCAATAGCACTGCAATCAAAGATACTGTTGTAATTAAAAACATGATATCTTTTAATATTATTTTCTTCATCCAAAAGCTCCTATAAATTTTATTTATTACATATTTATAGTATAGCAATGCTGACATAATAAAATACACCTAGAAAAAGGGCAAATTCTAGGCATATTTGTGGCATTAAATATAACAAATAGTTTAGTTTTATAATTGTAACTAAGTATTTTTTAAAATATCAATTAATACTATCTTTCTAAATTTAAATCTTCAAACTCTTTTATTTTATCATTAGATAAAACACTCTTCTTAGTTGATTGTCCATTTTTTCTATCAAAAGTATTTTTAGCTTTTACACCTGATAAGAATTTACCAGCTCCATTAATACAGCCTTCTTCGCACATCATTCCTTCTATAAAATTACCTTCTAATCTACCTAATTTAGCCATTGTCATTGTTTTCTTAATTTGTCTTGGTCCAGAAACTTTTATAGGCTCAAAATCAAAACTGATACCTTTTTCAGCAATATAATTCTGTATTGATTTTGTGAGCCCACCAGACGCTCCAAATCCCCTTCCAAAAATTGAACCATCATTTATATCATCATTTGAGCATTTTGACAAATCTACATTAAAAGCTTCAAATAATGCCATTAGTTCTTCAAAAGTTAGTACATAATCCACTGCATCTTTTAAACATTCCTCAGTTGCCTCACTCTTTTTTGCAGTACATGGACCTATAAATACTACCTTAGCATCAGAATCAAATTTTTTTACTAATCTTCCTGTGGCTACCATAGGTGATACTGTAGAAGATATTTTATCAACTTCATCTGGGAACATTTTCTCTATATATTTAAAGAACCCAGGACAGCATGAATTTGTCATATACTTATCTCCAGATTTTATTCTTTCAATGAATTCATTACTTTCACGAACTGTAACTGCATCTGCTCCACAAGAAGCTTCTATCATATCTATAAATCCTAGTGATTTTACAGCATTTTTTAATTGTCCATATGTAATGTTACTATCAATTTGACCTGTTATTGCTGGAGCTACTATCGCATACATATTTTCTTTTCTTGCAAGTTTTTTTGCAACTGGTACTATCAAACTCTTGTCAGATATTGCTCCAAATGGACAAGCTGACATGCATGCGCCACAATTTATACAATTATCTTCATGTATCATAGCTTTCATAGTATCTCTATTAAAATCTAACGCACCAGTTGGGCATACACTTTTACATGGTCTTATAACCTCTGAGATAGCATCATATTGACATGAACTTTTACACATTCCACAAGCTTTGCATAAATCATGGTTTATATAAGCTCTTCCATTTATATAAGAAATTGCTCCAAACTTACAAGCTTCTTTACATCTATGTGCCAAACACCCTCTACAAAGTTCTGTTACTGTAAATTCATTTATTGGACATCTATCACATGCAGCTTCCACTATATACATAATTTGCTCATTGGAGCCTAAATTTACTGAATCTGGATTTATATTTTCATATTTAGTATTTGGTGTCAAACTCAGTGCAAGTTGTGCTCGTTCAAGAACTACCTCTCTCTCTTTATAAACGCAGCATCTATATCTTGCTTTCTCTCCTTTAATTATTTCATATGGAATTTTTTCTATGTTCTCTTTTGTTAAATTTTCCTCAATTGATAGTTTTGCTACAACTGTTAAAATCTCATGTTTCAATCTTTTTAGCTGTGTTTCAAACTCAAACATAAGTACTCCTCCCTATAAACCACCTATTTAACCTATATTTATACTCTTATGTATATTGTATTTTTTATTTATTTCCATAAATTATTATAACATAGGCATGGTCTTTGTTAAGTTATATACAAAATATTATATATCTAATTTTTATTTTAAGTACTTAAATATATTAATATAAGTCTAAATAAAAATAGAGTTATCCTAATGTTAAATTACAACTTAGAACAACTCTATTCTTCATCTATATTTTTTATGATTATCTATAAATCTATTTTTCTAGATTTATATCACTAAAATCTTTTATTTTTGTATTTGCTAAAATACTTTTCTTAGTTGATTGAGAATTTTTTCTATCAAAAGTGGTTTTAACCTTTGCACCTGATAAGAACTTACCAGAACCATTTATACATCCACCTTCGCACATCATACCTTCTATAAAGTTTCCTTCTAATTTTCCTAAATTAGCCATAGTCATTGTCTTCTTAATCTCTCTTGAACCAGAAATTTTTACAGGTTCGAAATTAACTCCAATACCTTTTTCAGCAAGATAATTTTCTATAGCTTTTGTAAGTCCACCAGCAGCACCAAAGCCTCTTCCAAATATTGATGCATCATCTATATCTTCATTTGAACACTTAGCTAAGTCTATATCAAATGCTTCAAATAGTGCCATTATTTCTTCAAAAGTTAGTACATAATCAACAGCTCCTTTTAATTCCTTTTTAGCCGCTTCATTCTTTTTAGCTGTACAAGGACCTATAAATACTACTTTTGCATCAGGTTCATAATTTTTTATAAATCTTCCACTAGCTATCATAGGAGATACAGTAGAAGATATTTTTCCTACAAGGTCTGGGAATGTCTTTTCTATGTAACCAACAAATCCTGGACAACAAGAGTTTGTCATAAAAGAGTCTCCTTCTTCCATTCTTTCAGCAAACTCTAAACTTTCATGAACTGTAACTGCATCTGCTCCACAAGCAGCCTCTAGTACATCGACAAAACCTAATGATTTTATAGCATTTTTTATTTGACCATATGTAACATTTGCTTCAACTTGACCTGTTATAGCTGGAGCTACTACTGCGTACATTTTTTCTTTTTGTACTAATTTTCTAGCTACTGGAGCTATCAAACTCTTATCAGATATCGCTCCAAATGGGCATGCTGACATACACGCACCACAGTTTAAACATTTATCTTCATGTATCATAGCTTTCATATTTTCTCTATCAAACCCTAAAGCATTAGTTGGGCATACGCTCTTACATGGTCTTACAACCTCTGAGATGGCATCATATTGGCAAGCTTTTTTACACATTCCACAAGCCTTACATAATTCATGATTTATATAAGCCATTCCCCCAACATGTGTAATAGCACCAAATTTACAAGCTTCTTTACATCTATGTGCTAAACAACCTCTACATATATCAGTTACTGTAAATTCGTTTATTGGGCAACTATCACATGCTGCTTCTAAAATATATATTATTTGTTCATCTTCTCCTACATCCATTGTATCTAAATCTATTTTATCTTGACCTGGCAATAGTCCCATACTTACATTTACTCTTTCAGATATTATAGCTCTTTCTTTATAAACACAACATCTGTATGTAGGTTTCTCGCCTTTTATTATTTCATATTGAATATTATCCATTGCTTCTCTTGTAAGGTTATCTTCTTTTCCAAGCCTAGCTATTGCAGTTAAAACATCATGTCTTAATTTGTGTATTTGTGTTTCAAATTGAAACATGTTAATACCACCCCCGTAAATAATTTTATACGGTACTATTATAGCATAATATTTCCTTTTATTAATATATATGTAAAACATTATATATTTAATTTTTATTTTATCGAATTTATATACTGTTTTTTTGTTTTATTATATAATAATAGTGATATTTCTGAAATTTCACTATTTTTAAATTTTATTTTCAGTCTATTTTATAATATTTTTTATTATTTTTTTATATTTTACTCTTTATTTTTCAATTTATATATTACATTTTTTGATATTAAATTTGCTAAACCTCATCAGATTTCTATTTTATTTTCTTTCATTGTTAATATATTTTTTAGCAAAATTTTTTAAATTCTAAAATTGATTAACTTTTTTTAAAATTTTAATTGCTTTTTTTTAAAATTTATGCTATATTAATAGAACAGACTTAATTTATTTAGTTTGTATTTTTTAATAAAGCGGAGGTTTTTTTATAATGAAAAACGGAATAGTAAAATGGTTTAATAGTGAAAAAGGATTTGGATTCATATCAGTAGAAGGAGAAGACGATGTTTTCGTACATTTCTCAGCTATACAAACTGATGGATACAAAACTTTAGAAGAAGGCGAAAAGGTTAGCTTTGATATAACTCAAGGTAATAGAGGACCTCAAGCTGAAAACGTAAATAGAATATAATTATTTAATTTAAATATATATATTTTAGAAAAGGAGCTACATAAGGCTCTTTTTTGTTGTCTAAAAAAAATAAATAAGTTACCTTAAAAAAGTGCTAAACTTAAAACAACTTATTTAAAGTAACTTCTTTCTATTATAGTATATTATTCATATAGACTACACTACCTAAATTTACTTGATATTATTAAGCACAATTCTCTCAATACTTTACATGCTATAACTGTTGATACTCCTGTCGTATCATAATCAGGGCTTAGCTCTACAATATCACAACCAACTATATTTATATTAGATTTTTTTATAATCTTAAAAATATCTTGAAATTCTCTATAATTTATACCACCAGGTTCTGGTGTACCTGTTCCTGGAAATACAGATGCATCCAACACATCTAAATCTACAGTTAAATAAACATTTTTCCCATTCAATTTATTAATTATCTTTTCAAATGTATTTATTCCACCAACTTCCATATAAGTATGTTTTTGTTCTATTGCAAATTTAAATTCTTCTCTTGTTCCAGACCTTATTCCAAATTGAAATATTTTATCATCTCCAACAATATCCCATACTCTTTTAATTACTGTTGCATGAGAATTTTTATTATTATTATATTCTTCTCTTAAATCTGTGTGTGCATCAAAATGAATTACATACACATCATTATACTTCTCATAGACTGCTTTAAAAGCTGGTAAAGTAACTAGATGTTCTCCACCAATCATAAATGGAACCTTTAAATCTTCAACTATACTAGCAGTTTCATCATATATTTCTTTCAAAACTTGTTCTGTATCTCCAACACTAATTTCCAAATCTCCATAATCACATATATTATAATCTTCTAAATCCAAGTCTAAAAAAGGACTATATGTCTCAAGACCATAAAATTCTTTTCTCATCGAGCTACTTGCAAATCTAGCTCCAGGTCTATTTGAAGTAGTTCCATCAAACCCTACTCCAAACACTATCAAATTTGATTCTTCATAACTTTTATCCATACCCATAAATGTATTTATATGATAGAAATTACTCTTCATTTAACATCTCCTTTACATATTGAGGTAGCATAAATGAACCTAAATGGATATCACTATTATAATACTTCGTTTTTAAATTTAATTTTTCCCAACCATCTCTATCTTGATTTTTTATTGGGTCTAGTTTTTTTGAAGCAAAACCAAATAGCCAGTGTCCAGATGGATATGTTGGTATATGTGCTTGATAAACTTTAGATATTGGAAATATACCTTTTAACTTATCGTTGGCTCTTTTCATTTCTTTAGCATTAAACTCAAAATAAGGACTTTCACTTTGATTTACTAAAATTCCATCATCAGTTAGTATTCTATAACAATCTCTATAAAAATCATTTGAAAAAAGTCCTTCTCCTGGTCCTATTGGGTCAGTTGAATCTACTATTATTAAGTCATAAGATTTGTCATAAGCCTCTTTAACAAACTTAACTCCATCTTCAAAATATAAATTTACTCTTTTATCGTCTAATTTACATGAACATATATCTATATACTCTTTAGACACATCCACAACCATTTTATCTATTTCAACCATATCAATTTTTTCTATTTTAGGATAACGACTTAACTCTCTTACTGTACCACCATCTCCACCACCTATAACTAAGACTTTTTTGATATTTAAATTTGTAGCCATAGGAACATGAGTTATCATGTCATGATATATAAACTCATCTTTATATGTCACCATCATTAAACCATCTATTGTCAGAAACTTTCCAAACTCCTCACTATCAAACACATCTATTCTTTGAAACTCAGACTTCCCTTCAAATAAATGTCTATCTACTTTTATAGAAAACCTTACATTTTCTGTCCATTCCTCTGTATACCAAAGTTCCATATAATAATCCTCACTTTCATTTATCTATTTTATGTTTATACTGCTTCAGGTTTATGAGTGATTTTACCTAAATCTTTCTTTGAATATTTTTTTATTTTTGTTGTCAATCCTCTTGGAATTTCTGTGGACTCACTTCTTTCTGATTTTAGAAGTTGTTCCAATAATTCGAAACTTTTCCATGGGTCTATATCACCACAAGTAAAAAAATCCGCCGCTGCATAACCATATTCAGGCCAAGTATGTATTGTCAAATGAGATTCAGCAATTATGACAGCACCCGAAACCCCCCAAGGATTAAAATGGTGAAATACAGAATCAACAATTGTAGCCTTTGCATTTAATGCTGAATCATTCATAAAATTTTCTATAAGATGTGGGTCTTTAAGTATGCTCTCATCACAGTTATAGTATTCTACTAGTATATGTCTTCCTAGTGTTTCAAATTTCATTTCAATCTCAACTCCTTTTACATATTTATATATACTATTCTATTTATCCAATAACACAATTTATTTTATAACGAGTATTGTATCTAAGTTTTTATCTTGCATATCAGTCAAATACGCATTACTCTCTTTTAAAAAAACAAGGTACTCCATAATTTCTTTTGTTATTAACTCTCCTGGAGTAACAATTGGTATACCTGGTGGGTATGCCATTATTGATTCTCCACAAATTCTACCTATACATGACTTGATTTCTACACTTTCTTTAGATGCATAAAAAGCTTCTCGAGGATTAAGCTCAATAGTTGGATTTATTTGAATCATATTAAACTCATTTAACTTGGCTTCTTTTCTATAAGTTTTTTCAATTATAGAAAGAGCCTTAACCAATCTATCAATATCTGATTTATTAGTTCCAATAGACACAAGTGCTAAGATATTGTACAAATCTCCTAGTTCTACTTGAATTGAAAACTTTTTATACAACAAATCATACACTTCAAAGCCAGTTAAATTTAACCCTTTTATATTTATACATAATTTAGTTTCATCTATAAATTTAACACCTTTTCTTTTTAATATTTCGGTAGACAAAACATCTATTCCATCTATTTTATTTAATCTAGCTTTTGCGTATCTCGATAAATTTAATGCTTTTGATAATTGTTCTTCTCCATTTTCAACTAGGTTAACTCTCGCTCCATCTATACTTGCCATAAGCAAATAAGATGCAGATGTAGACTGTAACATATTGATTGACTGAAGTACTTTTTCAACTCTTACATTTTCTCTATTCAATAAAAGTGCTGAAGATTGTGTCAATGCTCCTCCAGTTTTATGTATACTTACAGCCACCATATCTGCTCCTAAACTTATTGCAGAAGGAGGTAAATCTAAATGAAATGGAAAATGAGCACCATGAGCTTCATCTACTAACACTAAAAGATTATTTTTATGGCATAATTCTATGATGTTCTCAAGGTCTGCACAAGCACCATAATAAGTTGGATTAAGTAAAAATAAAGCTTTTATATCGCAACTTTTTTCTATTTCCTCTTTAACTTTCTCAATAGTAATATTTAAACTTATACCTAGTTGCTCATCAAATTCTGGTTGTATAAATATTGGTATTCCTCCACAAAGTATTAAAGCATTTATTACTGACTTATGAATATTTCTTGGGAGCAATACTTTTTCTCCTGGATTTATTACACTTAGAATCATTGCATGTATTGCTTGTGTAGTACCATTAGTTATAAAGAATGCTTCATCAGCCATATATGCCTGCGCTAATAAATCTTGTGCATTTTTTATGACTCCAGTTGGATTAGATACATTATCCATAGTGGGTGATGAGTTTATATCCATTTTCATGAGATTTTCACCTAGATATTTATTTAATATATCTACACCTCTATTTTTCACATGTCCAGGTACATCAAAACAAGCTATATCTCTTTTTGAATATTCTTTTAATGATTCCAATAAGGGAGCACATTCATAGCTCAATTCAACTGCATTTGCGAATTCACTGTCCATGACTTTAAATTCATCTCCTCTCTATTTTAATATTTTTATTGTTTTTATTTATTATTTCTATTTTTTATTTTTACTTTTATTAAACTCATGATATTTATTATATTAACAAACAAGTCTTTTTACAAGTATTTTTTTATTCCACACCAAAAACCTATACCTTAGTATTATCAATATTTATAAACTTTCATATTTTTTATTGTTTATATTAATTTTTTTATAAATTAGTATTTGTAAACTTTATCACTTTTAGTCAATTTCATATTTTTATTTTTTTCAAGTTTTACTAACGCTTTAAGTTTAATATTTTTAATTTGTATGTATTCTATTACTAAACTTTCATACTATTTTTATTTTATATATTAAAATCTATAGTTTAGTGTAACTAAATAATTTTCATATTTACACATTTAAATTTTTTATAAAAATTATTAAAATTTAATCTAGTACTATAGAATAAATTCTATTTGTACAAACAAAAATAGAGTAGTGAATAAATTCACTACTCTATATAAATAATTTATGGTATCATAACATTATAAACTTATAGCATTTTTTGTACATTCCTTTACATTTACTACTTTACTCATAATTAGAACTGTCAAGAGTTCTGAAACAGCCATACTTACCCATATTCCATTTATTCCAAATAACTTAGAAAAAACAAATAGTATAATCGGCAATAGTAAGATTGAACGTAAAACTCCTATAATATTAGAATGTACTGGCATTTCTATCGCTTGATAATACATCATAGTTGTTAAATTTTTTCCAATCATAAGATAGGCTAAATTAGCCATGTTAAGTGCAACATAAGCCATTAAAATAATTTCTTTATCACTCGTAAATATTTTTACAATTTCTTTTCCAAATAAAAAACATATTACTGTGAATATTATAGATACACAAAAACTCATTTTTGTTGCCATATTATAATAGCCTAACATTTTTTTAATTTCTTTAGAGCCAAAATTATAACTTATAAGTGGTTGAACACCTAAAGTTATCCCCATTAAGAGATTATAAATATTAGTAGTTACATAGTTTACTACAGCATAAGCAGAAAGACCTACATCTCCAACAACTCTTGTCAAAACTATATTATGTGCAAGTATAATTATTGAAAAAGCACTCTCTGCAAAAAATGAAGGAAATCCTATATTAAATAATTCTTTTAAAACATCCTTTTCTATCTTTGCTGGCCCAAAGGATAACTTACCTTTTTTAAACATAAAATGAGGTAACATTATTATAAGTGTAGATAGTTGACCTAAGCCACTTGCAATTGCTGCACTTTTTACACCAAATCCAAGCTTAAATATAAATATATAATTTAAAGTTATATGAAATATTGTTCCTGACACAGTAGCTATCATGGCAAGTTTTGGTCTTCCATCATTTCTTAAAAAACTACAAAAAACAAGACCTAGCAAATTTGGAAAACAGAAAGCAGCATAAAATGTTAAGTATTCAGAAGATAATCCGACTAAACTTTCTGTTGCTCCCATAATTCTAACTATATGCTCTGAAAAAAGTATACAAATTATTGTAAGAGATAAACTACCTATTATTAAAACTTTTATTACTTGCCTAAATATATTTACAGCCCTTTCATCATCTCTAGAACCAAATTTTTTCGAAACTAGTGCTCCTCCTCCAACTGCCATTAAACTGGATAATCCTAAAAATACCATTACAAGAGGCATCACTATACTAACAGCTGTAAGTGCTGAATCGCCTAGTCCTTTTCCCAAAAATATTCCATCTAATATTGTATTAAAGGATGATACAAACATAGCAAGAGCTGATGGTATAGCATACTCTAAAAATTTTTTTGACATTAAAAATCTCCCTCCCATAGATTATTATAATAAATATTATTTCACTATATAAAATACTAATCTATCCTCTGAGGGTAGAGTCAAGTTTTTTTGTATACTATTTTTTTCTTATTTCTAATTGAACCAATGTCTTTTCTTTTGTGTCTGAATCCACTCTAGAAAGCATCCATATTTCATTAAAGTTTCCAACAAGTTCTATATTATTATCATTTGCATAATCGATTATTTTTTTATAATAATCATAGGCATTATTCCAATTATCATCATATATAATTGTTAAATATTCACCTGCTGGTAAAATGTGCTGATTTTCATATTCTTCTCTTTCTGTAAAATCTACTATATAATCATATAATAGTGCTTTACCTTCTTTAATTACTTTCTCATATGAAATACTACCTGAAATTATAGGATATACATCATTATACTTATCTTGAATGTGTAAAATAATATGTCTCAGATACATCTCAAGTTCAACTTCATCCTTTGAATTACATTTATAGACATTTACTTTTCTTTCTTTATTGTATTTTATAAATACATTATTTAAATCATATTTTAACAATTCATTTACTTTAAATTCTATATCATTTAGATAATTTTTCACATCTGATAGTTCTTTTATTTTACTTTCTATCATTTTATTTTGTCTATCAATTGTATTCATCATAGACTCAATTGAGCTATCTGAATCAATTAATTTTTTTATATCTTCAAGAGCCATACCCATAATCTTACAGTACTTAATTACATCTATACTCATAAACTGCTCTCTTGAATAATACCTATATTTATTTTCTTGGTTTACATATGCTGGTTTTAATATCCCTACTTTATCGTAGTATCTTAGAGTTTTTATTGACAAATCAAAAAGTCTAGATACTTCTCCTATCGAAAAATATGTTTTTATATTATCCCCTCCTTTATATTTTGCATTAAAATGGTACTACATTAATCTATAAATATCAATATAAAATTAGTTGTATTTTTAATTAATTTTATATTGATATTTATAGATTAGAAATAATAAAATAATGATAGAATTATATAAAAAATAAGAGAAGCTTTTAAAAGCTTCTCTTATTCCATCTCTGCTATAGGTATCGTTTTCCAATGTTTTCTTAAAATTGCTTCAACATTTTCTGAATCTTTCGCTCTCATAAACTTCACTGCCTCAATATGTTGATTATTGCTGTAAGTTAACATTTTATACAATTCTTCTTCATTGTCGCTAGTATATGACTTTGACATAAAATTATATCTAAGAGAATTCAACATATTTATTAATACTTGATTATCTGATTTTGCTATGTATATATCGTGAAATTCATTGCTTAGTTTTAAGTAGTTATTGTAATTTTTATACTTTATAGAGATAGCCATCATTTCTGTTAGCTCGTCCATTTTTATTAAATCTGATTCAGTTAAATTTTCTAAAGATGAAGAACCTGCTAACGCATCTAACACACCAATTACAGAATATGTGTCTAGTTTTTCCTTTTCCTGAAACTCTTTTACCACAAATCCTTTATTAGGTATCTTTTCTAGTAAATTTTCACCTGCCAACCTCGTTAGTGCTTCCCTTGCTGGTGTTCTACTAACTCCAATAGAGTTGCAAATTTCAGATTCAGTAATTCTCTGATTAGCTTCATACTCTCCATTTTGGATTTTTTTTGATATATAGTCATAGACTTGAGTTGTAAGTGGATCTACTTTCATAAGACACTCCTCCATATTAAGATTATAAAAGTTAAATCTCCCTACAACTTCAGTAGAGAGGTTTTGTTTTATCTTACTTATCTATATAATATCATAACTTCTATATTTTTTACACTTCTTTGTAATATTTTGAAATACTAAAATTTTTATGATAAATTAAAACAAAAATGTAGCAAAACCTTTGATAAATCAAAACTTTTGCTACATTTTTACTTTTAATTTAAATTATTGTACTTAAAATACACTAAAAATAATAAATGATTTAGAATCCATATGGATTTTTAATTCGTTATTTTCTATCGGTATATTTTTATTTACATTTTTAGAATTATACTTTATAGGTATTTCCTCTATAAAGCTACCCTCTATATTTAATGACATATTTTCAGGATTGTTACTTCTGTTTATTAAAATTAGTATCCTATCATTATCTTCATTAAATCTTATAAATGCAAACACATTATCATTTCTAGTATATATAAATTCTGTTTCTCCTGAACTTAAAATTTTATTTTTATTTCTGATTTTTATAATATTTTTATAAAAATTTAACATATCTTCATCTTCATTTTTCCATGGATATGTTCTTCTATTGTCTGGGTCTACATCTCCGCAAAGACCTGCCTCATCTCCATAGTATATATATGGTACTCCTTCAAATGTCATTTGCGTAGCTACAGCAAGTTTCATCAAATCTATATCATTATTTAATTCAGTTTTAGCTCTTGTAACATCATGTGTTCCAATTAAATTTAAATTAGACTTAAATGATTCTTTTGGATAATTTTCTTTAATTTGTATATATCTATTGCTAAGTTCATATGAATTAATTTCTCCTTTTAAAAAAGAAAACATATTATTTCTAAATGGATACCCCATAACAGAATCTAATTCTTCCCCTAATAAATAGCTTCTTCTTTGACCATAACTAATCTTATTTGAGGCGTCTTCCCATACTTCCCCTATAAGTATCGAGTCATTATCAGCTTCTTTTAATTCCTTTTTCAGCTCTCTTATAAACTCAGTTGGAAGTTCATCTGCAACATCCAATCGCCACCCTTTAATCCCCATATTCATCCATTTGTTTACGACACTATCCTTGTCATATATTATATAATCCATATAGCTTTTTTCTAATTCATTTGTATTTGGCAAGGTCTTTATATCCCACCAACTTTTATATTTATGAGGAAATTCTTCAAACATATACCATGAATAATATGGTGATTCTTCTGATTGATATGCACCTAAACTATCATAATTTCCATACATATTAAAATACTTACTATCAGCTCCAGTATGACTAAAAACACCATCAAGTACTATTGATATATCTTTTTCTTTTGCTTTATCAATTAATTCTTTAAATGTATCTTCATCTCCAAACATAGGGTCAATATTTTTATAATTTCCTGTATCATACTTATGATTACTAGAGGCTTCAAATATAGGACTTAGATATAATATACTCACTCCTAATTTTTTTAGATACCCAAGTTTATTAATTATTCCTCTTAAATTTCCACCATGAAAATCCCACCTTATAATATCCCCTCTACTGTCCTTTATGTACATAGGTATATCTTCCCAGTTACCATATATAAAGCTGTTTTTTTTAGGATTATCAACCTTCCCATTACGATTTCCATTGTTAAATCTATCTACAAATATATGATAAAGTACTCCTTCTTTATACCAGGTTGGCACTTTAAAGTCTTTATAAACAGTAATTTGATATTTATTGATATCATTATAATTATATTCACAAGCGTATCCATTTTCTCTATTCTTTCCATAGAATACAGTCTTTTTCTCACCATCTATTTCAACAATTACTTTAAAATAATAGAAATAAACACCTGTTATATCAAATTTTTCAACCTTACAATAAAAATACTTTCCAAGTGTATTATTGTTTAATTCTTCATTTAAAATTATTGTCTTTGTTTCATCTTCTTTGTTTATTTCTAGGGAAATAGACTCAACATTATATCCTTCATTTACTTTAACTTTAATTATCAATTCTTCATTAAATTTTAAAGCTCCAAACGGAGCCTTAAAATTTTTATCCCAAGAATTATATTCTATTATGTTTTGCATTTATAATCACACCCTTTTAAACCAAATGTCTTTTGCATATTCAGAAATTGTTCTATCAGAAGAAAAAAATCCTGAATTAGCTATATTAACCAAAGACATTGTATTCCATTTTTCTTTATCACGATATAGTTTGTTTATATTTGCCTGAGCTTGACCATAATTTTCAAAATCCCTCAATACAAAGTACTCATCATTATAAGTGGTAAGTGAATTATAAATACTTCTACCTTCTTCACCTAGGTTAGGAATAAATCCATTTATTAAATCATCTACTACCCTTTTTATATTCATGTTAGAATGATACAAATCAAGTGAAGAATATCCACCAAACTTATTATAATTCAGTACTTGCTCTGCACTAAGTCCAAATAAAAACATATTTTCTTTTCCTACTTGTTCACATATTTCTACATTTGCACCATCTAATGTGGCTAAAGTTATAGCACCATTCATCATAAATTTCATATTACTTGTTCCTGATGCTTCTTTTGTTGTCGTTGAAATTTGTTCACTCACATTTGCTGCTGGTATTATTATCTCTGCTAATGATACACCATAATTCTCTATAAATACTACTTTTAACTTGTCCTTTACTCTAACATCATTATTTATAGTACTTGCAACTGAATTTATAAATTTAATTATACACTTGGCTAAATAATATCCTGGTGCGGCTTTTGCCCCAAATATAAAAGTTCTTGGGTCAATATTTAAATTAGGATTGTCAAGTAATTCATGATACATATGGAGTACATTAAAAATATTCAATAGTTGCCTTTTGTAAGCATGCAACCTCTTAACCTGAACATCAAATATAGAATTAGGGTCGATATTTAAATCGTATTTATCATTTATAAAATTTGCTAAATTTACTTTATTATTGTATTTTATATCATCAAGTCTTTTTAAAACAGAATAATCATTTTTAAATTTTTCAATATTCTTTAGCTGTAAAGTATCTGTTTTCCATGAGTCACCAATTAAATCTGTTATTAAATTGCTAAGTTGAGGATTTGAACTTATAAGCCATCGTCTATGTGCAATTCCATTAGTTTTATTGTTAAATTTATTTGGTTCGTCTTGATAAAAATCTTTTAAAACTTCTGTTTCAAGAATTTGAGTATGAAGCTTAGCAACTCCATTTACACTGTGACTTGTTACAATACATAAATTTGCCATATTTATGTTGTCCCAATCTATTATACTCATTCTTCTTATTTTATCTTGGTCATATCCTTTATTATTTAACTCTTCTACATATCTTCTATTTATTTCTTCTATTATCATATAAATTCTTGGTAATAGCTCTTTTATCATGCTTACAGGCCACTTTTCCATTGCTTCTGACATTATAGTATGATTAGTATAAGATACTGTTTTTTTAGTTATCTGCCATGCTTCATCCCAAGATAATCCCTCTTCATCAAGTAGAATTCTCATAAGTTCTGGTATACATAAGGTAGGATGTGTATCATTTATATGAATTGCCACCTTATCAAATAAATTCCTGATATTTAGCTTATTCTTTTTACACTTCCTTATGATATCTTGTACACCTGCACTTACAAAGAAATACTCTTGCTTAAGTCTCAATAATTTTCCTGCATAATTTGAATCATCAGGATACAACACTTGTGAAATTTCTTCAGTATAATACTTGTGTTTTAAAGCTTCTTCATAACTTCCTGAATAATTTAGAGCATTTGAGGTAAGTTCTCCAAAGTCTCTTTTTGGTATCTCACTTTTAAATAATCTTAAAGTATTGATACATTGATTTTGGTATCCAATTATTGGTATATCATAAGGCATTGCCATTACAGGAAGATAGTTTTTATGGACTACTTTTAAATGAATTCCTTCCTTAATCAACTCTACTTCTCCACCAAACTTCACCATTGTTGCTTCATTTGGTCTTACAGTTTCCCATGCATAACGTCCTTCTGTAAGCCAGTTATCAGGTACTTCGACCTGATAACCATTTACAAATTTTTGTTCAAACAAACCGTATTTATATCTAATTCCATATCCTTGACCACTTATATTCAAAGATGCCATAGAATCTAAAAAACATGCTGCTAATCTTCCAAGACCACCATTCCCTATGGCTGGGTCTACCTCAGCTTTGATTAAATCATCTAAGTTAATTCCTAATTCTAGTAATCCTTCTCTAACTTCTTCTTCAATATTTAAATTTAATAAATTAGATTTTAATTGTCTTCCTATTAAAAACTCTAGACTAAAATAATAAACTTCTTTTTTCTTATCTAACTTCGTAGCAACCCATTTTTTTGCTATTTCATCTTTCAGTAGACTACATAGTACATTTAACAATTGTTCATCAGTAGCTTCCTTGATAGACTGTGCATATAAGCTATACATTTTCACTTCAAATTTTTGCTTGAATTTCTTTTTGCTTATTGTTACCAAAAAAACCACTCCTTTAATCACATATGTCTCTATATGTTTCTATATACTCCTTAGCTGATTTTTTCCAACTATTATCGGTATTCATTGCATTTTCAACTAGTTTCATCCATTTTTCTTTATCTCTAAAAACCTTAATTGCATTTTTCAAACAGAAAAACATCTCATGAGCATTGTAATTTTTAAAACTAAATCCATTCCCTTCTCCAGTAAATTGATTATAAGGTATTACAGTATCTTTAAGTCCTCCAGTTTCTCTAACTACTGGCAAAGAACCATATCTCATAGCTAGCATTTGACCTATACCACAAGGTTCAAATAGTGATGGCATCAAGAATATATCACTTGCAGCATAGATTTGTTGAGCCAACGATGCATTAAATGTGATTCTAGCTGATACTTTACCTGAAAAATTAGAATCGTAATAATTAAACATTGATTGATATTGATGTTCCCCAGTTCCTAAAATGACAATTTGTAAATCTTCCCTCATAAGCTCCGGCATCATATAGGCTATTAAATCAAATCCTTTTTGAGAAACTAGTCTTGAAACTATTCCTATTAATGGAATAGAAGAATCTTTTTTTAATCCTAATATATCTTGTAATCTCAATTTATTTTCCAATTTTTTCTCAATAGAATTTACATCGTAATTAACAAATATATCCTTATCTTTCTCAGGATTATTCAAGTCATAATCTATACCATTTAATATACCTTTTAATTTTCCTGATTCCTTTCTAAGCAAACCATCTAATTGTTCTCCATAAAAAGATGTTTGTATCTCATTTGCATAAGTAGGACTAACAGTTATAACTTTATCTGCAAAGTTTATTCCAGCTTTCATAAAATTTATTGAACCATAATACTCTATATCTCCATTATCAAAATATTTTTCAGGTAAATCTAATATATCATCTAAGACATACTTATCAAATACACCTTGATATTGTAGATTATGTATAGTATACATAGTTTTTATATTTTTATACCCCTCAAGGGTTGCATATCTCTCTTTTAAAATTAATGGTAACATTCCTGTGTGCCAATCATTTATATGTATTACATCTGGATAAAAGTCAATTCTACTTATAGCTTCTAAGACAGCATCTGTAAAGAATGTATATCTTTCTGCATCATCTCCATATCCATAAATACTCTTTCTCTCGTCTTCTCTTCTAAAATAAAATTCATTGTCTATAAAATAAAATTTAACACCATCTAGCTCCATTTCTAAAAGACCACAATATTGATTTCTCCATCCAACACGTACACTAAAAACAGCTATTTCTTTTAATTGATCTTTTAAATAACTTGGTATAGTTGAATATTTAGGCATTATTACCCTTACATCTACACCTTCTTTTTTTAATTCTTTAGGCAATGCATAAGATACATCTCCTAATCCTCCAGTTTTAGCAAAGGGCCAACACTCTGCTGTTACATAAAAAACTTTCACTAGCTATTCCCCCTTCTAAAAAATATTTTTATATATTCGTATTTTTTTCTACTACAATAGGATATTTTTCATCTCCTTTTAACTCTTTTCCTTTTGATACACTTGTATTTTTATCTAGTATTGCATTATATAGTTTTGCATTTGACTTTATTACACAATTTTGCATTACTATTGAGTTTTCTATAACTGTTCCTTTTTCAACATTAACTTTTCTAAATATAATACTATCTTTTACAGTACCTTCTATTAAGCAACCTGATGCTATAAAACTATTTTCTACCTTTGCACTATCTGTGTAAATTGTAGGTGACTCATTCTTTTCTTTAGTAAATATTTTTCTTTCAGAATACAATAATTCATCAGCCACTTCTATTTCTAATAAATCTTTACTCATTTGAAAATATGATTCAACAGAATTTACACATTTCAAATATCCTGTATACTCATAAGCTCCTATTTTCATATTTTCTGCTTCTTCAACAATAAATTCTTCTAGATAACAATAGTTTCCTTTATTTACAATATTATATATACATTCTACAAAATCTTCACGCTTCATAATATATATTTCCATACATATATTTGCTCTAGGGAATTTTCCTAAATTATTTCCGACATTTATTACTCTGTTATTACTATCTAAGTTTAAAGTTAGATTACCTTCAAAATCTTTATTTGCATTGTTTACATTTTTATATATCATAGTTATATCATTATGAGATTTTTTATGGTATTCCAAAGCCTGAGAATAATCTAAATTGCATAACATATAACTTGGAGCTATTAAAATATATTCTTCTTCACTTTTCTCTATATAATCAAGATTAGCCAGTATTGTGTATATATCTCCTTTTCTATGTGAGTAAGTATTTCTATACTTAGTATTTTCTGGGCTAAAAATTGATAAACCACCCTTTTTTCTACTTAAATCCCAATCTTTCCCGCTACCTATATGGTCTGTCAATGATCTGTATTTTTCTTTTGCAAATATTCCAACTTTTGTAATTCCTGAATTTATCATATTAGATAGAGCGAAGTCTATTATTCTATATCTTCCAGCTATTGGTGTAGAAGCTATCGGTCTTCCATAATTAAGTTTATTTATTGCAGGGTCTCCTTTTTTGTTTAAATTTATTATACCTAAACATTCATTTCTCATCTTAAAGACCTCCTTCTATTAATACGCATCTAGGCTCTATATTTTCATATTCAGAAACTACATTTATCTCATTATTTACATTTTTTATCTGAACATTATCATTTATAGTTGCACATTCGCCTATCATAGCTTTTTCTATAGTTACATTTTCTCCTATTACAACATTTGGCATGATTACTGAATCAATTACTTTGCTTCCTTTTCCAACAACAACTCCATGTGATAATACAGAGTTTCCTACTTCTCCTAAAATTCTACAACCATCAGCTATCATTGATCTATGAACATTTGCACTTTTGCCTATATATTGAGGAGGCATTGCCATTGTATTTGTATATATCTTCCACTTAGAGTCTGATAAATCCAGTGTTTCTGGAGATTTAATTATATCCATATTTGCATCCCATAAACTTTGTATAGTTCCTACATCTCTCCAATACCCCTTAAATGGATATGCATACATTCCAACATTATCCTCTAACATTTTAGGTATTAAATTCTTTCCAAAATCATCATAATTTATATCTGGATTTTTTTCTGCTTCTTTAAAATAACTTCTCAACATTTTCCAATCAAATATGTATACTCCCATAGATGCCAAATTACTTTTAGGTTCGCCTGGCTTTTCTTCAAATTCATAGATACTTGAATCTTCATTTGTATTCATTATGCCAAATCTAGAAGCTTCATCCCAAGGTACTTCAATTACTGCAATCGTAGCTTTAGAACCTTTTTCTTTATGAAATTTTAACATTTTACTATAGTCCATCTTATATATATGGTCACCAGATAATATTAATACATATTCTGGATTATAGGTATCTACAAAGTCCATATTCTGGTATATAGCATGTGCTGTACCATTATACCAATTTCCCTCTTTTTCATTCATAAATGGTTGTAATACATATACTCCACCATTTATTCTGTCTAAATCCCAATGACTTCCCATGCCTATATGAGAATTTAATATCAATGGTCTATATTGAGTTAAAACACCTACAGTATCTATACCAGAATTTGAACAATTGCTTAAAACAAAGTCAATAATTCTGTACTTTCCTCCAAATGATACGGCTGGTTTTGCAATCCTCTTTGTAAAAACTCCAAGTCTTGAACCTTGCCCCCCTGCCAAAATCATAGCTAACATCTCTTTTTTCATTTAATGACACTCCCCTCATCTAGTAATTAATATTTATAATTGCATTTTTACCTTTATAAACTTTTAGTCAATAAATGTTGTGTATAAATTTTGCCCAAACGCTAATGTAATAAGAGTAAAATAATATAAACTATACAATTTCTATAATATATACCCCATAATTGTTTTATTGAAGTATACATTATTTTCCATCAGTGCTATAGTACTTATAATATTCAATTCCTAATTAGAAAATAATATAAACATTTATTTTATAGATATAAAAAATATTTTTTATAAATCAATTCATATCATACAAACATACTTAAATTTTTATGATTTTTTGATTTGATAATAATAGAACATAATATGACATGATTATCTAAAAATCTGTAAACAATTACTAGCTAATTTTATTTTTCTTATCATTTCCTTATTTATGATTCAATTAATGAATTTTAGTTTTATTGTTAGATATATTCATTACGTTTGATATTTTTATAACTATATATGTTATCAATATAAATATTCAAATTAAAATTACTTTCTTTTCCTACATGTTTTATTTAATATTATATAACACTTTTTACATTAGTAAAGGGCAAATTGTATAAAAATTCTGTTAATTTATTTTTAAAATCCCGTTTTATAAATAAAAACAAAGAAGAAGACTTAAAAAACTATAAGTCTTCTTCTTTTCAATGTGCATACTATATTTAATTAATTCGACATTTAATTTCCATTTCCTTCCTACGATAAAAAAACTCTTTTATTTTTTTAATGAATCATTTCCACTAAATGCATCTTTTACATCTAATATATCATTCTTATCATCACTCATGACTTCTTTTATCCCTTTGAATGTTCCTAGGAAATTAACTGCTTCTGAAGGTAAAACCAATTTTGTTGACTTACCTTCAGCCATTTTTTCAAGTGCTTCCATAGATTTTAATGCTAGGATATTATTATCAATGTCAGACTCTTTCATCGCTGAAAATACTAACTTCAAACCTTCTGCAGTGGCCATTTGAGTTCTTTTAATCATTTCAGCTTCACCTTGTGCTTTAGCAATAGCTGTTTGTCTTATAGCCTCAGCTTCACCTTCTGCTACTAATATAGCAGATTCTTTTTCTCCTTCTGCTACACGTACCATAGCTTCTTTTCTTGCTTCTGCTGTTAATATAGCAGATTGTTTTTCTCCTTCTGCTTGTAATATAGCAGCTGACTTATTACCTTCTGCTTGAAGTATTGCTTCTCTTCTTTCTCTTTCCGCTCTCATCTGCTTTTCCATCGCAACTTGGATATCATGAGGAGGCATTATGTTCTTTAACTCTACTCTATTTACTTTTATTCCCCATTTATCTGTTGCTTCATCAAGGATTGTTCTCATTTTTACATTTATTATATCTCTTGATGTTAGTGTTTCGTCTAAATCAAGTTCACCAATTATATTTCTTAAAGTTGTAGCTGTTAGATTTTCAATAGCAGCTATTGGATTTGCTATTTCAAACACATATCTAACTGGGTCTGTAACTTTATAATATACAACTGTATCAATCTGCATAGTTACATTGTCTTTAGTTATAACTGGCTGAGGTGGGAAATCTATTACGATTTCTCTCAAGTCAATCACATATGCCATTTTATCTAAAAATGGTATCAAGAAATGTACTCCTGTTTCAGCCACTTTTTGAAACTTACCAAGTCGCATTATTATACCTACTTTAGATTGTTTTATTACTCTTATACAGGTTAAACTTATTGCTACGACTACTATTATTAATACAATACTTAAAACAACTTTCATACCCATAAATATATCCTCCTTTATTTTATTGATTCGTCACACTAGTTGCAGAATTCACTTTTTTAACAACTAGTTTTACCCCTTCTATTTTTAATACTTCTACTGTAGAACCTTTATCAATCTTTTCATCATCTATAGAAATAGCAGTCCATGTTTCATGTTCAACTACAACTAAACCAGTTTGATTTGGAGAAATTTCCTCTGTAACAACACCTTTTTTAGATATCATTGCTTGTAAATTGGTATTAGATTTATAAGTTTTATCTTTTTTTACAATTTTCTTAGTAGCTACAACTAACATAGCTATAGAAATTACAGCAAATATTAAAACTTGTAAAAATATACTCTTTATAAAAGTACTTAAAAATATAAGTATTACTGCTCCTACACTAAACCATATTAGTGTTAAGCTTGGAGTCAACATTTCTGCTATTCCAAATAAGATTGCTACTATCAACCATATCAACTTCATACTATCTACCCTCTTTTCATATGAATTATAAAACCCTATATAAATCATATTCTTTACACAATATATTTGAATATGAATTTAAACAATAAACCAAAAACCAATAAAATAAGTCAATTTGAGATTAATTTAATAGTATTATATCAGCATACTTTGTTAAAGTTGTTACAAAGTAGTATCAAATATTAGTCATTAAATAATCAAAAACTTGTTCATTGTTAACGAAATGTTACTTATTAAATCTGTTGCATTTACTGTATACATACTTTTTCCTAACTTATCTCCTATATAACCATGTACATATGCTCCACTCACTGTAGCTTCAAGTATATCCATACCTTGACCTATAAAAGAAGTAATCATACCAAGTAAACAGTCTCCCATTCCACCAGTTGCCATACAACTATTTCCTGTAGGATTTATATATGTTTCTTTACCATCTGTTATGATAGTTTGATAACCTTTTAAAAGGACAACTACATTATATTTTTGAGCAAATTCTTTTGCCACATCTACTCTATGTTCTCTTATATACCCAATTGAGTCACCTGTCAACCTGGCCATTTCTCCCAGATGTGGAGTAATTACAAACTTATTTCTCCACTCTAAAAACTTATAGCATCTATCCTTCATAACATTTAATCCATCTGCATCCAATATTATTGGACAACTAGAGTTTTCAACTACTCTAAGTAATCTCTCAAAAGTTTTGTGATTATCTCCCATTCCTGGACCAAAACCAATTGCATTGCTAGAACTCAATAGTATATCAACTCTCTCTTCTTCAAAATTTACAGTCATTGCTTCAGTGAGTCTAATAGATACTTTTTCTTGCACATCTTTACTACTAATCAAAGTTACAAGACCACTTCCACTTTTAACAGCAGATTCAGTTGCTATGAAACTAGCCCCATAAAATCCTTTTGAACCTGCAACTATAGATACTTTTCCAAAATCACTTTTAAATCCATGTTTATCTCTTCTTCTAATATTATTTTTTACAAAACTCTCATCAGTTATGAATTCATCATTATGGTATTTTCTTGTAATGAAATCTGGAACACCTATTTTTTCTACAATTACATCTCCAATAAGTGAGCTTACATCATAATTTAAAAACCCTCTTTTATAAAATTCAAAACTAATTGTTTTATTTGCTTTGATACAAATTCCAAGTATACTACCTTTGTCGCTATCTATACCAGATGGTATATCTATAGAATATGTATTTTTGCTGTTATCATTTACTATATCAATTACTTTTTTAAAAATACCAGTGATTTCTCTCTTTAGTCCTGTTCCAAATATTGCATCTATTACGACATCACTTTTAGATACTGCTTCTTTAAATATTGTTAAATTTTTATTTTTAATTATACTCTGTTTTTCTGTTTTAATAATTTCATCCACTTTATTTTTATTTATATAGTCATTATATTCCTCACTTAAATCATTTTTATCAATATTTATAATATTAATCCCCATATTTAAAAGTATATTATAATTGATTTTAGAACATTCACTTATTTTCTTGATATTACCAATTAAAAAGACATTCACATTTTTCCCTTTTAGCTTTAAATGTCTTGCTATTCCAAGGCCATCTCCACCATTATTTCCAACACCACATACAATTGTATAATCATTATATATATCTATATCCATGTTTCTCATTGCAGATATTACTGCATTTTCCATCAATACAATCATTGGAATTCCCAATTCTTCTACGCATGCATTATCAACACTTCTACTCAAATTAGCTGTACCTATCAACACATATCATCACTCCTATAAAATTAAAGACTTCCTAAAATATTTAAATAAACACATATAAATATCTACTGAAGTCTTTTTAATCTCGTAAACAACTTAAATAAAACCATCAAAAACAAGATTTCTAAAAATAATTTAAAAAATAATAAAAATTCTGAATTAAAATAATCATTTAATTTATTATATCATATAATTTTGGTCATTATATTACTTCAAAACCTATTTTCATTAATTCTCTAAAAAGTTTATCTTTTGGCTCAATTTGTTTCTAAAATCCAAATGATTTTTAATTTTTATTTATAAATTAAAATTTAAGAAAACTCCCCAATCCTATACATAAAACTTTTTTTATTCGAACTCAATTTTCTGACAATTTAATAATTTTTCAAAATTTATTATTGACTTTTATTTTTTACTGTATTAAACTAATTACTATACAAAATATAAAAACAAAATTTTCAAAATTATTAAATTAAAAGGAGAGATAAATATGAAGACTTTATTAAACAAACAAGTACGATTTTTTAGTAGCCAATTTAGTTAGGGTTTGTAGCTAAGTTAAGACAAATTGTCATAACATAGATACAGACCCCTTAGGATTACCATTTTTAAGGATTGTATCTATGTTGGCTATAGTGATTGTTGTTAAAGTTTTTATTTTATCATCATATATAGAGCCACATGGATTATACTGTGTGGCTTATTCGTGTTTTTGTCATACAGTTATATATACTGTGTGGCTTTTTTATATCCAAAATTAAATTAAAAAATTTATTTTAAAATATTTTCAAAGGAGTGTTTTATTTATGTCAGGTATTATATCTGTAATGACGCAAAGTTTAATTTTATCAATCA